>NZ_JAKUSO010000026.1:0-43755 GCF_022449305.1 Oceanibaculum sp.
CTCCACCTTGCCGATGCCCAGCGGCGCAGCGATGCCGGCCAGGAACCCGCCCAGTTCGCTGGCAGGCAGCGTCCACAGCTCCCCGGCGATGGGGGCGCCGACGGACTCCTGCCGCACCAGACCGGGGCGCGGCGGCACCAGATTATCCAGCGCATAGAGCCGGTAGTGGGGGGCGGTCTCGATCTCGCCGATCGGCGTACCGCCACGGGCCAGCAATTCGCCGCTCAGCGGCAGGCCGCTCATATGGGCGCCGAACACCGCCAGTTCGATGCGGTCGCCCGCCGGCATAGCCAGGCTGGATTTCGGCAGCGTCTTGCCGGTGGCGCCCATGGTCACGCCGGCAGCTTCGTGCAGCGACGCGCCCAGCGCCAGCAGTGAGGCATCCGTAAAGGCCGGCGCGAACAGGGTGACGCCGAAGGGCAGCCCGTCCGGCTGGAAACCTGCCGGGACCGCGACGGCGGCGAGGTCGAACAGGTTCATGAAATTGGTGTAGTAGCCAAGCTGGCTGTTGAGCCGCACCGGATCGGCCTCCACATCGGCGATGCGGTGGATGGTGCCGGAGGTCGGCGTCAGTATGGCATCGACGGTTGACCAGGCCTTGCGGGCTTCCTGCGCCAGTTCCCGCAGCCTGTACTGCGCGCGGAAAGAATCGACGGCATCGAATTTCCAGCCGCCCTCGACGATGCCGCGCACCACCGGATGGCCGGCCTCGGGATTGGCCTTCAGGAAGTCGCCGACGGCGGCGGTGCGTTCCGCCACCCACGGGCCCTCATAGAGCAGTCTTGCGGCTTCCAGGAAGGGTGTCAGGTCTATCTCCACCAGCGTCGCGCCCAGATCGGTGCAGCGCCGCTTTGCGGTCTCGAACAGGGCCGGCGTGTGCGGGTTGCCGAAGAAGGCGAGGTCCGCCGCGCGCGGCACGCCAAGGCGCAGACCCGTCCAGCCGGGCAGGGCAGGGGGCACTGCCAGCATGGCGCGGGAGAAGGGCTCCCCCGCATCATACTGGCCGGCGACCGCCGCCACGGCGGCGGCGTCGCTACAGGTCAGCGCGAACACGGTCACGCAGTCCAGCGACCGGCAGGCCGGCACCACGCCGCGCGTGCTGACCAGCCCCAGGCTGCCCTTCCAGCCGACAAGGTTGCAGAAGGCAGCCGGCACCCGGCCCGACCCTGCCGTGTCGGTGCCCAGCGCGAAGCTGACCGCCCCGCCGGAGACGGCGATGGCGGAGCCGGAGCTGGAGCCGCCCGACACATAGTCCGGGTCGAACGGGTTGCGGCCCGGCCCGTAGGGCGAGCGCGCGCCGACCAGCCCGGTGGCGAACTGGTCCAGATTGGTCTTGCCGATCAGGATGGCCCCGGCTTCGCGCAGCAGGGCGACGGCAGGCGCGTCCGCCGCCGGCACATAGGCGAATTCCGGGCAGGCGGCGGTGGTCGGCAGGCCGCCCGCATCGATATTGTCCTTCACCGCGAAGGGCACGCCATAGAGCGGCAGCTCCGCGCGGTCGCGGGACGTCAGCGCCTCTGCCTCGGCGAGAATATCCTGTTCCTCGCGGATCAGGATCCAGCCATTCAGCTCCGCCTGGGCCCGCGCGCGACGCAGGGCTTCCAGCGCCACATCGGCGGGGCTGCCGCCCTCCTCATAGAAGGCAGACAGCGCGGACAGGTCGAAGGAGAGATCACGCATCGGAGGCATCCTGCGTCTGGGAGAGGTTCCGGTCGTTCACAAAGCCGGCACTGGCGGCACTGACCACGATGACGTGGGAGCGCGCGGCCAGGGCGGCGGTTTCCGCATCGCCGCGCAGGATCGCGGTGACGATGGCCTCATGCTCGTCCCAGCTCTTGCGCAGGCGGCCCAGCACATGGAACTGGGCGCGGCGGAACGGGGCCAGGCGGCTGCGGGTGGAACTCACCAGATCGGCCAGATAGCCGGAATGGCAGCCCTCATAGATCAGCCCGTGGAACTGCATGTTGAAGGCGGAATAGTCCTCCAGCGCGCCCGCGCGCACCAGCTCCGCCGAGTGCTGGTGCAGGTCGGACAGGGCCCTTCGCTCGCCAGCGGTCATGCGCTGGGCGGCCAGCCGGGCGCAGGCCGATTCCAGCTCCGCCATCGCCTCGAACATCTCGGTCAGGCGCTGGTCGGTGATGGTGGCGACTACACAGCCGCGGTTCGGCCTGCGCTTCGCAAGACCCATGGCGCAGAGTTGGCCCAGCGCCTCGCGCACCGGGGTTCGGGAGACGCCGAAGCGCTCCGCCATCTTCGGCTCGTCCAGCTTCTCGCCGGGCGGCAGCAACCCCTTCACGATGTCGTCGGCCAGCGCGCGCACCATCTCGTCCACCGTGGTGCCGGTGCGCAGCAGCCTTCTTTTTTGCTGCATCATGCGGGCATCTCTCCTGCCAGGCTGACCCCCTGATGAATTTCTGGCGGGTGTGGAATCGCGTCAAGCAGCGTGCGGGTATAGTCGCTGGCTGGTGCCTTCAGCACGGTCTCGGTCTCGCCTTCCTCGACGATCCGGCCCTGACGCATGACCATGACACGGTCGCAGATCAGCCGCACCACGTTCAGATCGTGGCTGATGAACAGGTAGCTCATCCCCAGCTCGACCTTCAGGTCGGCCAGCAAATTCAGCACCACCGCCTGCACCGAGACGTCCAGCGCCGCCGTCGGCTCGTCCAGGATCACCAGCTTCGGGTCCAGCGCGATGGCCCGCGCGATGCCGACGCGTGCCTTTTGCCCGCCGGACAGCTGGTGCGGGAAGCGGTCCAGCAGCTCCACCGGCAATCCCACCAGCCGGGCCAGCTCCTCGACGCGTGGGCGGGCGGCGTCCGTGCCCTTCAGCCCGCCCATCAGCAGCAGCGGGTCGGCGATGGACCGGAAGGCGCTCCAGCGCGGGTTCAGGCTGTCGGTCGGGTCCTGGAACACCATCTGCAGCTTGCTGCGCTTCGGCGCGCGGGCAAAGCGCGCGGCCGGCAGGGCGCCGATATCCTCGCCATCGAACAGGATGCTGCCGGATGTCGGGTCGGTCAGCCGCATCACCATGGCGGAGGTGGTGGACTTGCCACAGCCGCTCTCGCCGACCAGCCCCAGGCTCTCGCCCTCATGCACGGTGAAGGAGATGCCATCGACCGCGCGGAAGGCGGGGCTGTCGCCACGCGGCGGGAATTCCTTCACCAGCTCGCGCACTTCCAGCAGCGGCTTGCCGCGCGGCACCGCGGCGGGGGCCGGGCGCGGTTCCGGCAGCAGGTCGCGGATGCGCGAATCCAGCCGCGGTGTGGCGCGCAGCAGGCGCTGCGTATAAGGGTGGGAGGGCTGGTCGAACAGGCTGGCGGTGCGCGCCTGCTCCACCACCTTGCCCTTCTCCATGACCACGATGCGGTCGCAATAGGCCGCCGCGAGGCCAAGATCGTGGGTGATCAGGATGGCGGACATGCCGCGCTCGCGCGTGAGTTCGCGCATCAGATCCATCACCGTCTTCTGCGTGGTAACGTCCAGGCCGGTGGTCGGCTCGTCGGCGATCAGCAGCTGCGGCCGGCAGGCCAGCGCGATGGCGATCACGATGCGCTGGCACATGCCGCCCGACAGCTCGAACGGATAGGCGTGGTAGCGCTCCTCCGGGTTGGCGATCTTCACCGCGCGCAGCATCTCGATGGCGGCCTTCTTCGCCGTCGCGCGCACGGCCAGCGCATGTTCGATCAGCACATCCTCGATCTGCCGCCCGACGCTGCGGATCGGATTCAGCGCGGCGCGCGGATTCTGGAACACCATGGACATTTCGCGGCCGCGCAACTCCGTCATCACCTTCTCCGGCGCGCTGTGCACCGGCACGCCGCCGAACACGATGCTGCCCTCAGCGATGCGGCCGGCGCGGTCTAGGATGCGCATGACGGCGAAGGAGGTGACGGACTTGCCGGAGCCAGATTCGCCGACGATGCCGACCGTCTCGCCCTTGCCGACGGCGACGCTGACGCGTTCGATGGCACGCACCGTGCCGCGCCGCGTGGCGAACTCGACCGTCAGGTCCTTAACGTCGAGCAGCGGGATGGCGTTCATGGTTCCGTCCTCCCTCAGGTGCGGCGCTGCGGATCGACGAGGTCGCGCAGACCGTCGCCCATCAGGTTGAAGGTGAAGACCGCCAGCATCAGCGCGGCACCGGGGAACAGCGCCAGCCACCATTCGCCGGACATGATGAAGTTGGCGCCCTCGGCGACCATGATGCCCCATTCCGGTGTCGGCGGGCGCACGCCAAGGCCGATGAAGGACAGGCCGGCGGCATTCAGGATCGCCCAGCCGAGATTGAGCGATATCTGCACCATCATTGGCGGCAGGGCGTTCGGGAAGATATGCACCGCCAGCACGCGCAGATCGCTGTTGCCCGACAGCTTGGCGGCCTGCACGAAGCCGGCCTCGCGGCGGATGTTCACCTCGGCGCGGGCCATGCGGGCATAGAAGGGCAGGTTGATGATGGCGGTGGCGTAGATCACGTTCTCGATGGTGTTGCCCGCTGCCGCGACGATACCCATCGCCAGCACGAACAGCGGGAAGGCCATGATGGTATCGAGGCAGCGCCCGACGATACGGTCGGTCCAGCCGCCATAATAGCCGGCGAGCGAGCCCAGCACCGATCCGGCGAGGAAGGACAGCGCCACGGCGGCGACGGAGATCGACAGGTCCAGCCGCGTGGCGATCACGACGCGGGAGAACACGTCGCGGCCCAGATGGTCGGTGCCGAACCAGTGGTTCCAGGAGGGCGGCTGCAACGCGCGGTCGCCGCTCGTCGCCAGCGGGTCATAGGGCACCAGCCAGGGGCCGAACAGCGCGGCCAGGACGAACATGCCGAACAGGGCGAAAGACAGGGCGGTCACCGGGTTGCTGGCCAGCACATAGCGGAAGTGCCGCCAGAAGCTGTTGCGCTTCGTTGCCGGGACTGCGGCCGGATCGGTCAGCGTGGTCATGGCTCAGTCCTCCAGCCGCAGGCGCGGATCGACCAGCGTATAGACGATGTCGATGGTCAGGTTCAGGGCGACGAACAGCAGTGCCATCGCCAGGACGAAGCCCTGCACGGCGGCATAGTCGGAGACCACCAGCGCCTCGATGGCGTAGGAACCGATGCCCGGCCAGGCGAACACTTTCTCGACCAGCACATTGGCGCCCAGCGCGAAGGAGAACACCATGCCCAGCGTTGTGATGACCGGCAGCAGCGCGTTGCGGAAGCCATAGGCGAACAGCACCTTGCGCTTCGACAGGCCGGCGGCGCGGGCGGTGCGGATGAAGTCGCTGCCCAGCACCTGCAGCATGGAGGCGCGCGTCATGCGGGCGATGGGGGCGAGCGTGAACAGCGCCAGCGTCAGCGCCGGCAGGGCAATATGGGCCAGCGCGCTCCCGAACGCGCCGATATCGCCGGCCAGCAGGGAATCGATGGTGTAGAAGCCGGTCACATGGGCGGGCGGCAGGTAGAGGATATCCAGCCGGCCCATTGGCGGCGGCGCCCAGCCCAGCAGGTAATAGAACAGATAGACCAGCGCCAGGCCGGTGAAGAAGGTCGGCAGCGACACGCCGGCGGTCACCACGAAGCGGCACAGATGGTCGATCCAGCTGTCCGGCCGGGTGGCGGCCAGCACGCCCAGCGGCACGGCGATGGCGATGGAGATCATCAGCGCGATCAGCGTCAGCTCGACCGAGGCGGGCAGGCGCGTGAGGATTTCGTGCAGCACCGGCTGGCCGGTCGAGATCGACATGCCGAGATTGCCGGTCACGAGATCGCCGAGATAGGCCAGGAACTGGATCGGCAGCGGCTGATCAAGGCCCAGGCTCTTGCGGATTTCCGCGATCGAGGCGGCGTCGGCGGCGGGGCCGGCGAAATAGACCGCCGGATCGCCGGGCAGCGCGCGGGTCAGCAGGAAGGTGACGATCACGATGCCCGCGAGGGCGGGCACCGCCTGTAACAGGCGGCGCCCGACAAGCCGGACCTTGGGCGGCATGGCCACCGGGATGGAAATGGCCATGGGTCCGGCCCTCCCTTACGCGGTCTTGAAGGTGAGCGTCCGCACGTCCGGCATGCGGTGGAACCAGAACTCGTAGCCCTCCACGCCCGGACGCATGGCGGTGTCGAGATAGGGCTGGTACAGTGGGATACGCGGCACGTCGTCGAACGCCTTGGCGATCATGCGCTTGATCTTCGGGGTGTAGTCCGGATTGTCCATCGGCATGTGCAGCGTCTCGTTGATGAGCTGCATCATCTCCGCATCGTCATAGTTCGACGCGTTGAACAGGTTGCCCTTCACATAGGCCCAGAAGAAGTAATAGTCCGGCGTGTTCAGCCAGCCGCCGAAATTGTCCAGCAGCAGCGGCAGCTTCTTCTCGACCAGCGCCACGGTGCGCCAGTTGGCACCCGGGATCTTGTCGATGGTCGCCTTGATGCCGATCTTCGCCAGCCCTTCCTGGATCAGCAGGGCCGTCGGCTCGCCCCAGGAGGCGGTGCCGAGGTCGAAGGACAGCGGCACTTCGAAGCCATCCTTGTAGGGCGTCTGGGCCAGCAGTTCCTTCGCCTTGTCGTAATCGGTGGTGTAGGGGAAGGGCTGCGGCCAGGCGATGTCCGTCGGCTCCATGCTGGCGCCGCCCCACATCTTGGCGCCGCGCTCGTAGGCGGCGTTCTTGTGGATTTCCTCATAGGGCACGGCATAGGCGATGGCCTGGCGTACCAGCTTGTTCTTGAACGGCTCGAAGATCAGGTTCGGGCACAGCACATGCAGGCAGTTCTCGATCGGCGTGCCAACCACCTTCACGCTCTTCAGTGCCGCCAGTTCCTTCGCGTCCTTCGCCGGAATGTCGTGCGACAGATGCACGTCGCCGCGCTCGATCAGCGCCCGGCGGGTCGCCTGCGAGGGAATCTCGCGCACGATGATGCGCTTGGCGGCGGGCAGCGGGCCGCCCTTCCAGGCATCGTTGCGGGTGTAGACCAGCTGCTGGCCCGGATCCCAGCGTTCCACCTTGTAGGCGCCGGAACCGGCCGGATTGCGGTGCAGATATTCCATCGCCCACGGGTCCTTCTCCGTGGCGTTGGCCTTGGCGACCTTGGAATTGATGATGAAGGGTACCGGCACGGCCAGGTCGGGCAGGGTCAGCTTCGACTGGCGCAGGAAGTTGATCTTGAAGGTCTTGGCATCGACCACCTCGAACTGCTCCGGCTTTTCCAGCGAGCCGGCCTTCATCTGCACGGTCGGGAAGCCACCGACGGAGACGGCGCGGTCGAGCGACCATTTCACGTCTTCCGCCGTCACCGGGGTGCCATCCCAGAAGGTGGCGTCCTTCAGCTTGAAGGTGACGGAGTTGCCGTCCGGCGCGATCTCCCAGCTTTCCGCCAGCTCGCCTTCCAGCTTGGAATAATCGTAGCTGAGAGAGCCGTCCGGCATGGTCTTGGTGCCGAAGGTCAGCAGCCGGTCATAGCAGTTCACCGAGACCTGATAGCTCGGCCGGTTGGTACCGGTGCGGTGCAGGTCCAGGCTGTTGATCGTGCTGCCGATCACCACGACCAGCGTGTCGGCGGCGGCAGCAGAGGCGGGCAGGACCTTGAGGAAGGGCAGCATGCCGGCGCCGAGAGCGACGCTGGTGCCGGCCTTGAGGAAGTCTCTCCGGTTCATGACGGGTTATCCTTCGACAGTGGAACTGCCAAAGTGCATGCACTTTCCGGGCCAGTCGGCTCTTTCAAATTTATATCATTATATTCAATGAATTATGTGACTTGATCAGAAGCCTTTCGATTCACGAAAAAACTGGGGAGATCAAAAAATAGGCGATGCAATTTTATTGCATAAAAATTGGACACAGATATGGCCGCGAATATCGGGCATCAAAAACGCATCGGCCCGGGATGTGCCCCAGGCCGATGGAAAACGGTTCAGCGATGGTCGGGATCGGCGAGTGCCGCGTCAGCTCCGCTCGGAGCCTTCCGCCTTCAGCGCCCACATCAGCGACAGGACAGCGCCCTTGCAGCGCGGCAGCAACAGCAGGGTCAGTGCCAGCGTGATCACCGACCAGCCGATGCCCTGCAGCCAGATATCGGGCTGGTAGGCACGCTCCAGCCACAGCATCGGCGGCATGACGAGATGAGCGACGATGAAGACCGTCAGCCACGGCGGCATGTCGTCGGCACGGAAATGGCCATAGGCCTCGCCGCAATGGCTGCAGGCGGGCGTCACCTTCAGGTAGGCATGCAGCAGGCCAGGCGTGCCGCATTTCGGACATCGGCGCTGCAGGCCGCGCCACAGCACGGTCGGCAGGGACGGAGGAAGGCGCAGGGCGTTCACGGCTTTCATGTCGCTGTTGTCCGGTGTTCCGTAAGGCTAGCCGCTAACATGGCAGCAGGCGAGGCTTTTGCCATCCTCCCGCAGGCATGGTGCGGCGCTATGCCTCAAGCCGTCACTCCGCCGCACTCCTGTCCGCCGCCGAGGCGAGCTGCCGCCCGACCAGCCGGGCATAGAGCCCACCCTGTGCCAGCAGCTCCGCATGGCGGCCGGTTTCGACGACACGGCCCTGGTCCAGCACGACGATGCGGTCGGCCCCGCGCACGGTGGACAGCCGGTGCGCGATGACGATGGTGGTTCGGCCCTGCTGCAGCCGGTCCAGTGCCGCGCGCACCGCCTGCTCGTTCACCGCGTCCAGATGCGAGGTGGCCTCGTCCAGCACCAGCACCGGCGCGTCCTTCAGGAAGGCGCGGGCAATGGCGACGCGCTGGCGCTGCCCGCCGGACAGGCTGGTGCCGCGTTCGCCGACCCTGGTTGCCAGCCCATCGGGCAGGGCCTCCACAAGATCGGTGAGGGAGGCATTACGCACTGCCGCCTCGATATCCGTAGCACTGGCATCGGGCCGGGCGAGGCGGATATTGGCCTCCAGCGTGTCGTTGAACAGGTAGGTGTCCTGCGCCACCAGCGCGATGCGGGTGCGCAGATCGTCCAGCTTCCAGCGCCGCAGATCCTGGCCGTCCAGTACGATGCGGCCGGATTCCGGGTCCCAGAAGCGCATCAGCAGTTGCGCCAGCGTGGTCTTGCCGGCACCTGACGGGCCGACCAGCGCCACCGTCTCGCCCGGCTGTGCGTGGAAGCTGACGCCGGTCAGTGCCGGACGGCTGGTTCCGGGGTAGCGGAAGCCGACTTCCTCCAGCACCAGATCGGCGCCCTGCGCGCCTTCTGCCCGCGCGACCTCCACACCGGGGCCGTCTTCCACCACAGGCTTTTCCTGCTCCACCGCATGGATACGCCGTGTGGCGCCCAACGTGTCGGCAAGCTGCCGGCCGATCTGCGCGATCTCGGATACCGGAAGGAAGGCGGCCAGCGCCAGCAGGGTCAGCAGCGGCAGATGGCCGGCATCGATGGCGCCAATGGAAGCCAGATAGGCCCCGGTGACGACGATGGCGAGGCCGCCAAGTCCGGTCAGCACCTCCAGCAGGCTGTGCTGCGCCGTCAGCTCGCGGAAGAACGGCATGCGCAGATGCATGTGATGCTCGGTCAGCCGGTCGAGCGCATCGCCGCGCGTCCGTTCCTGCCGGTTGGCGACGATCTCGCCCAGCCCCTGCACGGTATCGACGGCATGCGCGGCCAGCTCGCCGGCGGCTTCCCGCGCGCGCGATCCCAGCCGGTCCACGTGGCGGCGCATCAGCCAGGGGCTCAACCCCACCGCCAGCAGGAAGGGCAGCAGCACGAGCGCCAGTAGCGGGTCCTGGCCGGCCAGCACCGCCAGCACGACGGCGGGCACCAGCACGGCGACGACGGCGGGGGTGATGGTGTGGGCGAAGAAGTACTCCACCAGTTCGATATCATGGGTGGCGATGCCCATCAGGTCGCCGGTGCGGCGGCGCACCAGATAGGCCGGCGCCAGCTTGTCCAGCTTGTTGAACATGGCGATGCGCATCTCCGCCAGCAGCCGGAAGGCGACATCGTGCGCCAGCCAGGATTCCGCCCAGTGCAGGATGCCGGCCAGCGGTGCCGTCACGAACAGCCAGGGCAGCAGGTGCCCGAAAGGCTGGCCGTTCTTCAGCGCCAGCACGATCAGCGCGCTGACCACGCCGACGCCGATGAAGGCGGCGACCCTGGTGACGCCGAAGATGAAGGTCAGCGCCATCTTGCCGCGCCAGGGGGTGATCAACCGCATCAGGATGACGATCAGCTGGCCCCAGCCCAGCCCCTCGGCGGCGACGATGCCCTCGGTCGGCCCGACGGCCTGTCCGGTGGGAAGGTCGGCGGCGGCCTGCGCCGGCGCATCGGTCTTCGCCGCGCCGTCCAGCAGCGGCGCATCCTGCCGGCGTTCGGCATCCTTCGCCTGCTCGGCCATGAGGGCCGCATAGACGCTGCCCTTTTCCATCAGCGCGGCGTGGCTGCCCTCCTCCGCCACCTTGCCGCCATCCAGCACCAAGATGCGGTCGCAGCCGATGATGCTGGACAGGCGGTGCGCCAGCACCAGCGTGGTGCGGCCCTGCATCAGCCGGTCCAGCGCCTGCTGGATGACCGCCTCATTCTCGGCATCGATGGCCGACAGCGCCTCATCCAGGATCAGGATCGGGGCGTCGCGCAGGATGGCGCGGGCAATGGCCACGCGCTGGCGCTGGCCGCCGGACAGCTTGATGCCCTTCTCGCCGATCAGCGTGTCATAGCCCTGCGGCAGGCCCATGATGAAATCGTGGATGTTGGCCGCCTTCGCCGCCTCGATCATGGCGTCCCGGTCGGCATCGGGCCGGCCCAGCAGGATGTTCTCGCCAATCGTGCCGTGGAACAGATAGGCGTCCTGATGCACGACGGCGATGCGGCTGCGGATATCGGCGAAGGGAATCTGCCGCAGGTCGGTGCTGCCGATGCGGATATGGCCCCGGTCGGGATCGAAAAAGCGCAGCAGCAGCCGCACGATGGAGGATTTGCCAACGCCGGACGGGCCGACGATGCCGACGCGCTCCCCCGGTCTCACGGTAAAGCTGAGGCCATCATGGGTCAGCCGCCGGCTGCCCGGATAGGCGAAGGCGACATCCTCGAAACTGATGGAAGGCTCCAGCGCGGCAGGCGCAGGGCCGGCGGCATCGGGCACCGGCGGCTGGGCGTCGAAGATGCGATAGACGCCCTGCGCCGCCGACAGCCCGACCATGCCCTCATGCAGCACGGTGCGCAGATCGCGCATCGGGCGGAACATCTCAATGCCGGTCATCAGGATCATCAGCAGGGCGGTCAGCTCCATGGCGCCGGCCTCGACGCGGAAGGCGCCCAGCGCCAGCGCAGCCGCTGCACCCAGCGCGATGGAGGTATCGGTGATGCCGCGTGCCAGCGTGTTGGTCGCCAGCACCCACATGGTGGAGCGGAACAGATCGCGCGCCTTCACCGCCAGCAGCTCGGCGCGCGGGCGGCTCTGCCCGAAGGCTTTCAGCGTGGCGAGGCCCTGGATCGAATCCAGCAGTTCGGAGGCGAAGGCCGAATAGGCACGCTGCCGGTCGCGTGCCTTGCGGGTGTCAAGCTTGTGCCAGGCCGCCGGGGCGAACAGCGCCAGCAGGGCAAAGCCCAGCATGATCAGCGCCACCGGCAGGTCCAGCCAGGCCACAAAGCCGAAGATCAGGAACGGGGTGAGTGCGGAGACCAGCAGCTGCGGGATGTACTTGCCGAAATAGGTCTCCAGCTGCTCCACACTGTCGATCAGGGTCAGCGCCAGGTCGCCGGAGCGCTGCTGGCCGACATAGGCCGGCCCCAGTGCCGCGATCTTGTCGTAGATGGCGCGTCGCAGCTTCGCCTGCACACGGGCGGCGGTTTCGTGCGCGACCATGATGCGCCATTGCTCGAAGAAGCCGCGCAGGATCATGGCCAATCCGACCAGCACCGCCGGCAGCAGGATTTCCTGCAGCGTCGCGCCCTGGAACACCCTGGCGATCAGCCAGCCCAGCAAGGCAAGACGCGCGATGCCGAGGGCGACTGCCATGAGGCCGATGGCAACGGCACCGGCGATGCGCCAGCGCACACCCTCGGTATAGGCCCACAGGCGCATCTCGAAATGCATGTCGAACTCCGCTGTCGCTGCAACTGGATCGCAACAGCTTATCGCAAGCGCACAGTCAGAACAGCCTGCATGACGGGATAGGGGCGATACGCCCCTGTAACAGCAGGAGATCGGTAACGGCTAGCTTAGCGGATCAGCGGGATTACCAGGCTGGCCAGCCACAGCGAGACGGCGCCGCCGGCGCTGTAGCGCGCATAGCGCTGGTAGATGTCACGCAAGGTGCTGCCGATCACCTTCTGGCGGCGGCTTTCCGGCAGCGGATGGGTCTTGCCCAGCAGCAGCCACGTCTCGGTGCGGCGGTAGTCGGTGCTGGCCGCCGCCATGGCGCGATAGGCGAGGATTGCGGCCATGATGATCATGGTCGCCGCCCCGACCTTCAGGGACAGGGCAACATCGAAGCTGAAGGCGATCATGAGGGTGCCGACCGCCAGCAGGGCAAAGGCCGTGCCCCGTCGCACCGAAATTTCCGCGCAATCCTTTATACGGTCCATGAACAGCCACCCCATCTTCAGGTGACGGTCAATATCAGCACTTCATAATCTGAATGTGTGCAAACCGTTGCGCAAGAGGGATTCAGCTGGCCGGCTGCAGGCCCAGGCTGGGGGCAAGGCCGTAATAGCCCAGCACCGCCCAATAGACGAAGCGGATGACCAGCAGCCAGAAGATGGCCACCAGCGGCAGCAGCCCGCGTGTGACGAAATCGGGGGTGATGGCGCCCGCAGCGTTCAGGACGGGATCGGTCAGCCGGCAGAAGGCCCGCCAGATGTAATTGTGCCAGTCGGGGGACACGAACAGCCCCAGCAGCATGCGGCCCAGCAGCGTATAGATCAGGGCGGCGATGATGTAGTTGGGGATATGGAAGTACCAATAGTCCCAGAACGGATTGCCGGAGATCATGCTGTTTCTTTTGTCCTGAATGACGTTTCCTGCCGGGACAAAGCCTAGCAAAGCGGAAAAGAAAAGGGCAGGGCCATGCGGCCCTGCCCAGTTTCGTTCCTGAAGAGGCCTTTTAGGCCTTTTCCTCCATCAGGGTCTGACCCCTCGGGATGCGGATCGAGTCGATGAAATCCTGCATCTCCCTGGATGGCGGCGGCGTCATCATGCTGACGATGATGGTCGCCAGGAAGCCCGTCGGGATACCGAACAGGCCCGCCGAGATGTTGGAGACACCAAACCACAGCGGCATGTTGAAGTACTTCGTCGCCACCAGATAGAACAGGGTGAAGCCGAAGCCGATCAGCATACCGGCGATGGCGCCCTCCTTCGTGCAGCGTTTCCACCACACACCCAGCACCAGCACGGGGAACAACCCGGCCGCTGCCAGCGAGAAGGCCCAGGCGACGAGCGCCAGGATGCCACCCGGTCTTGTCGAGGCGACCGCCGCTGCCAGAATCGCCACCACAACCAGCAGGATGCGGGCGACGACCAGACGCTTGGCCGTGGAGGCCTGCGGATCGATCATGCGGTAGTAGATATCGTGGCTGAGCGCGTTGGCGATGGCCAGCAACAGGCCGTCCGCAGTGGACAGCGCGGCTGCCAGACCGCCGGCGGCGACCAGACCCGCGATCACGTAGGGCAGGCCGGCAATTTCCGGGGTCGCGATCACGATCACGTCCGGATTGATCTTCAGTTCGGCGAACTGAAGGATGCCGTCCTTGTTGGCGTCGGCGATAGTGACAAGGCCGATGTCGGAGTAGATCTTCACCCAGTTCGGCAGTTCGGCGATGGTCGCGCCGATGACGTTGGTGAAGATTTCGTACTTCGCGAAGGCGGCATAGGCCGGCGCCGTGAAATACAGCAGGAAGATGAACAGCAGGCTCCAGCCGACCGACTTGCGGGCATCACGGACGCTGGGCGTCGTGAAGAACCGCATCAGCACGTGCGGCAGGGAGGCCGTACCGACCATCAGACAGAGGATCAGAGCGAAGAAGTTCAGCGGATCGAATGACGAGAATGGAATGACGTGCGCCGTTGCACCGGCTAGTGCGGGCTTGGTCTGTTCCAGCTCGGTAATGCGCTGGATGATCTCGCCATACATCAGCTGCGGTATCGGAATGCCCGTGGTCTGGGCCGACAGGATAACGACCGGCACCAGGTAGGCGATGATCAGCACGATATACTGTGCGACCTGCGTCCAGGTAACCGCCCGCATGCCGCCCATCATCGAGCAGACCAGAATGCCGATCAGACCCACGAACACGGCGATCTCGAAGGAGATGCCGAGGAAGCGCGAGGCGATCGTGCCGACACCCACCACCTGACCGACAATGTAGGTGAAGGAGCAGGCAAACAGCACCAGAATGCCGATCGAGCGGGCGAAGTTGCCGCCGAAACGCGCACCCAGGAAGTCGGGCACGGTATAGGCGCCGAACTTGCGCAGATAGGGCGCGATCAGCACCGCCACCAGCACATAGCCGCCGGTCCAGCCCAGCACGAAGGCAAGGCCGTCATAGCCGCGGGCATACAGGCCGCCCGCCATTGCGATGAAGGATGCGGCGCTCATCCAGTCCGCGGCGGTCGCCATGCCGTTGTAGAGCGGCGGAACGCGGCGTCCGGCGACGTAGTATTCGGACACCTGCATGGTCCGCGACAGGATGCCGATGCCGGCATAGACCGCGATCGTGAAGAACACGAACAGATAGCCGATGATCTTGTTCGGGACGCCCAGCTGCTCAAGGATCGCGAGCAGGATGACGAAGCCCAGGAAGCCGCCGGTATAGACACCGTAGATGCGGCCGAGGTTGGAAATGAAATCCCCTTTCATGGCATGTCCCCCGCTCAGTCTTCAGCGACGCCGCATTCCTCATCGATCTGGTTCTGCTTGGCCGAGTACCAGAAGATGAGGACAACGAAGGCAATGAGCGAACCCTGCGCGGCCATGTAAAAGCCGAGAGGGAAGCCGATGAAGTTGATTTCGTTCAGCGCACTGACGAAGAAGTGCACGACGAAGCTGAAAAAGAACCAGATGGCCAATGTGACCCACATCAGCGACTTGGTCCGTTGCCAGTGCTCCACCGCCTTTTCGGGTGAAGTCGAGGAATCGCTAGACATTTCGAATACGTCTCCCTCCTGTTTGCCGGGCGGCTGATTTTTTGTTTATTTCCGCCCCAAATGACCCTTTTACGCACAATTGTCTTTGCCCGATTTTTTCAGGCAAAGCTGTGCGCGCAATCGAAACGGCTCTACCTAAACCTTCTCTTGCGCTTACCCGAAAATAGCATAGCCTATTATTTGTCAAAACAATAATTCTGGGCGGGGAAGGATTTGTTAGCTTCGATTACACGTCTTTGGCGGCCCGAATCTTCAGTAGAGGATGCTGCGGCCTTTCGCCGTTTCATGGCCGAGCAGTCGGCTTTCGTGGCGCAGAAATGCACATTCGAGTATGCACGTGCCCGCGCCGGTCTGAACTGGGACAAGCTGTTCCGGGAAATGGCGTTTCGCCAGGCGGTGGAAAAATCGCGCTGGGAAGCCTTCTGCTATGTGCTGTCCGACATCGGGATCATCCTGGAGGGCGCCTTGCGGCCGCACGCGGCGGAACGCGAGCTCGAACTGGCGGAGCGCATGGGGCGGCTGTTCGAGTTGTGCCTGCTGGAACATGCCATCCCCGACCACCGGCCGGAGGGCTGGGGCGATGAGATTGAGGACTTCAAACTACGCCTTGCCCAGGCACAGTTGGCGGCGCCCAGGGCGCCCTACGATATCGGCCTGACCTCGGGCGGGCGCATCTACAAGGTGCTGCCGATCCACAGCAACCTCACCCGCTTCGACCGCGAACTGGTGACCAACAACATCCGCTTCGCGCTGTGCCGTTTCCATGAGGACATGCAGCGCCGGCTGGTGCCCGCTGCCGTCGTGGCGGACCTGCTGACCAGCGCCCCGGCTGCCCGTCCGGCCGCCCCCTCTGGCGAGAGCTGAGCGGGGGCCTCTTGCGTGGCGGCTTGCGGAAGGCGCTGTTCGTCACCCTGCTGGTGACGGCTGGCGGCTTCCTGGCGGCCCTGTTCCCCGCCTTGTTCGGTCTGGCCGACCTTACTAAGGGCATCGGCGTCTGGGCGCTGGCCAGCCTTGTAGGCCTTGCCGCCGGCCTCGCCGGGCTGTGGGTCATGATGACCCTGCTGGACGGGCATTTCGACCAGCTGGTGCGCCTGCATGGCGCGGTGCTGGGCGCCGGGGTGCGCGGTGGCACGCTGCCGGACAGCTGGAATGCGCGTGGCGGAAAGCCGGACGAGCTGCAGCGGCTGGCCGGCGCCATCGCCACCGTGCTGGCGCGCGATCGTGCCGATGACCGCCGTGTCGATGCGCGACTCAGCGCGGTTCTGGGCGCCATCGGCGAGCCGATCCTGGTGGTGACGCAATCCGGCCTCATCAGCCTGATGAACGCCAAGGCCGCTGCCCTGCTAGGTCCCGGGCGGCTGCATCTGGGCGGCAGCCTCTATGCCATCCTTGACCGGACGCCGCTGATCGACGCCTCCGGCGAATCGCGGGCAACAGGCGCGCCGGTCGAGCGGACCCTCACCGGGGTCGCGGGCGATACCTACCCCGCGCGGATCGTGCCGCTGGACGAACCCGACGGCCTGCTGATCGTGTTCCTGTCCGATGTGCCGGGCCATGCCGCCGACATTGTGGAGCATGACATGGCCCTGCACGACACGCCGCCGGATATCGCGCCGCACCCGGACCTGCCGCTGACCGAGCTGCCGGCCCTGTCTCTGGATTGCGAGACGACCGGGCTGAATGTTGCCACTGACCGCGTCGTCTCGGCCGCCGGTATCGTCATGCACGGGCCGCGGCTCTACCGCCATCTCGCCTATGATCGGCTGGTCAATCCGGGCGTGCCGATCCCGCCGGCCTCCACTGCGATCCACGGCATCACCGATGACATGGTCGCATCGGCACCGCCGGTCGCCGAGGTGCTGGCGGAACTGGCCGAGCTGCTGCGCGGGCGTGTCGTGATCGGCCACAATATCGCCTTCGACCTGGCGGTGCTGCGTGCCGAGGCGGCCCGGCACGGCGTCGCCTGGACTGATCCGCTGGCGCTGTGCACGGCGCTGCTGTTCAGCTTCCTGTATCCGCGGCACCGCGACCTGAACATGGAGGCGGTGGCCGCCATGTGTGGGGCGGAGATCGAGGGCCGCCACACCGCTTTCGGCGACTGCCTGGTGACCGCCGAAATCTTCGCCGGCATGCTGCCGCTGCTGGCCGAACAGGGCGTCACCACGCTGGCGGATGCCCAGCGCGTCCTGGCGCAGCCTTCCGTCATGCGGGCTCGCCAGCATGAGGCCGGGTGGCATGCATCAGCGGATGGAAAGGCAGGCGAGCGATGAATGCCGACGCGCTGCAGCGGCTGGACAGTTTCCCCTACCGCCACCGCGTGGCGGAGGTGATGAGCAGCCCGGTCGTCACCATGCCGGCGGCGGCCACGGTAAAGCAGGCCTGCGACCTGATGATCGAGAAGGGCATCAGCTCCGTCCTGGCCACGGGGGGCAGCGGGCTGGCGCCCACTCTGGGAATCGTGACCGAGCGCGATGCGTTGCGGTTGATTGCCGAGGAAGGAGAGGCTGCTCTCGGCGCGCCGCTGTCGCGGCTGATGAGCAGCCCGGTCGAAGGCGTGCCGCAGGATGCCTTCGTCTATCTGGCGCTGGGCCGGATGGACCGGCTGGGCGTACGCCACCTGGCGGTGTTCGATACCGACGGGTCGGTGGTCGGCATCCTGTCGGCGCGGCAGCTGTTGCGCCAGCGCGCCGGCTCCGCGCTGGCCATCGGCGACCGTATCGGGGTTGCCCGCAGCGCTGAAGAAATGCTGGAAATCGTGCGCGGCCTGCCGGCGCTCGCCAGTTCGCTGCTGGCCGAGCAGGTGGCACCGCTGGATGTGGCCGCCGTCATCTCCGGCGTGATGCGTGATGTGACCGGCCGTGCCGCGACCCTGTCCGCCGAGGCGATGGCGGAGGCCGGCTGGGGTCCCGCGCCGGCCCCCTGGTGCGCGCTGATCCTGGGGTCCGGCGGGCGCGGCGAAAGCCTGCTGGCCCCCGATCAGGACAATGGCATCCTGCATGCCGGCACGCCGAAGGACGATCCCTGGTACGCGGAACTCGGCCGCCGCATGGCCGACATGCTGAACGAGGCGGGCATCCCCTATTGCAAGGGCGGGGTGATGGCGAAGAACCCGGAATGGCGCCATGACGAGACTGGCTGGCGCCGCGCCATCGATATCTGGGCGGAACGGCCAATCGGGGAAAACCTGCTGAATGTCGATATCTTCTTCGATTTTCAGGCGGTCGCGGGCCGGGGCGATCTGGCGGAGCTGCTGCGCGCCTACGCGCTGGATCGCGCCCGCAAGACCATCGGCTTCCTGCGCAATTTGTCGCTGAACCAGCGCGAGATGCGCCCGCCGCTGGGCTTCTTCGGCGGTATCCAGACCATTGACGGGCGGGTCGATCTGAAAATCGGCGGATTGCTGCCGGTGGTCAGCGCGGCACGCATCCTGGCGCTGCGGGGCGGGGTCGCGGCGACGGCGACGGCGGACCGGCTGCGCGAGGCCGCCAGCCTGGGGCTGATCGCGGAGAATGACGCCGCCGACCTTGCCGGCGCCCATCGCATTCTGGTGCGCCTGGTGCTGGAACAGCAGATCGAGGATATCGCCGAGGGCCGCCAGCCCGGCACAAGGGTGGAGCTGGCCCGCCTGACCAAGCCGCAACGCCATCTGCTGCGCGAGGTGCTGCGCCGCATAGGCCAGGTACCCGACATGGTGCAGGACGCCCTTTCCGCGTAAGGTCGGCGGAATACGAAGCGAAACAGGGACATGCCATGAAGATGCGGACGATGACACCGGCCGACCTTGATCTCGTGATCGACTGGGCGGCATCGGAGGGCTGGAATCCGGGGCTGGAGGATGCCGCCGCCTTCCAGGCGGCCGATCCCGAGGGGTTCTTCGTCACCGAGCATGAGGGCCAGCCCGTCGCCGCCATCTCCGTGGTCAATCTCGATCCCAGCTTTGCCTTTCTGGGCCTGTATATCTGCCGGGAGGAATGGCGCGGCCAGGGCATCGGCCTCGCCCTGTGGAACCATGCGCTGCGCCACGCCGGAAACCGCACCGTTGGGCTGGATGGCGTCGCCGCACAGCAGGCCAATTATGCGAAATCCGGTTTCGTGCGCACTGGTGCGACGCGGCGGCTGGAAGGCGCACCGGGTACGCAGGGCAGCGCGGATATCCACCTGGCGGCGCCTGCCGATTTGCCGGCGCTTCTGGCTCTGGACGAACAGGCGAACGGCTATGCCCGTCCGGCTTTCCTGACCGGCTGGGTGGCACCGCTGAAAACCCGCCGCACGCTGGTTCTGGAAGGGGCCGGTGGCCCGGAAGGCTTCGCCACCATCCGGCGCTGCCGCAGCGGGGCGAAGGTCGGCCCGGTCGTCGCACCCGATGCCGATGCGGCGCTGCGGCTGATCCGGGCCGCTGCCGGTATCTTCCCCGATGGCGGTCCGGTTATCGTCGATGTGCCGGACAGCAATGAGGCGCTCGGCCAGCTTCTTGCCGACACATGTATGGTAGAGACATTTGCAACCGCACGGATGTATAAAGGGCCACCGCCGCTGGCCACACCGCTGCTGCACGCACCGGCGACGCTGGAACTGGGATGAGGAGCCGACGATGCCGTCTTTTGCTTCCCTTGGCGCCCTGCTGCTCGCCGCTATGATGCTGGCGGGTTGCGGCGCTGTCGAGACCATCGACTGGAACCGCACCGCCGACGGCTGGGTACGCGGGATGTGCCGCGATCGCAGCAATGTCGATTGCCATGGCGAATATCAGCGCCACCCGACACTGCGCAACCATGCCGGGGGCAGGGTATAGGCTGCCTCAGGCCGCCCGCAGGTTTTCAGGCGATGCGGTGAACACGAAATTATTGATGTAGGTCGCGCCCTTCAGGCGCTTGGTACCGGCCTCGTTGAGGGCGGCGCGGTTCTGCAGCCGTGCCGCATCGAAGGACTCGACGGGGTGCCATTGCCCGTCCATGCGGAAGAAGCCGCTATAGCCCAGCGGCTCCAGCAGGCCGCGCAGCGCGGCGACGGCGCCGGGGCGGTGACGTTCCTCCGCCTCGACCAGGATCGTCGGCTGATGTCGCCGCAGCAGGCCAAGCCCACCCTCGATCACCGCGCTCTCGAAACCTTCCACATCGATCTTCATGAAGCCGATGGGCAGGTCCCGGACCGAGTCCAGCCCGTCCAGCCGATGCACGGGGACGGTGATATCGGCGACATTCGCCATGCCCTCCAGCGGCTGCAGTGTCGAGAGGGCTGTCATGCCATCGGGAATATGCAGGGTGGCGTTGCCATCCTCGTTGCCGAGCGCGCAATTCTCGACGATCAGCCTGCCATCCCGAACCGCCGCCGCGAAGCGCCGGGCCACCAGCCGGCTGAGGCGGGGGATCGGCTCGACGGCGACGACCAGCCGCGCCCGGCGCAGCAGCCAGTGCGTGTACAGGCCGGTATTGGCGCCGATATCCAGTGCCACGGTCCCCGCCGGGCACAGGACCGGCAGCAGCGACAGTTCCGGGTCGGCATAGAAGGGGGCCGCGCGGTCGCGCAGGTCGAGAAGCACCCGGTACAGGGCCGGCATGCGCTTGGACAGGAAAGCTTGCAAGGAGATATCCGGAAGGCAGGAAAGAGGAAGCCTGTAAATTAGCTTAAACTCGCGATATTGTCGCCGCCAATCGGCGTCACATCAGGGCAGGCAGCTATGGGGCGCCCAGGGAAGGTTTCGATAATGCGGGGTGATGGTGATGCGGTCCGCGACCTGCCAGATCGGGCTGTTGTCGGCCGGGCAGCTGGTCATGACGGCGGCTGTCGGGTTGCCGTTCCAAGAGTCCGGGATGTTCACGCGGACAACCACTTCCTTGCCCCAGCGCTGCGGCGGGCCGATCCACCAGCCGGCGGGCAGCGCGGCAGTGAAATGCTCGTGAAGGGCCAGCTGCAGGTCGAAGGTTTCCGGCGAGAAGCCGGGCAGGGCTCGCGATGAACGGTTTCCCTGCGCCGCAGCGGGTACAGCCGTCAGCGCCGCGACCAGCACGACCGCCATGCAGAACGCGGCACGGGTGCTTCGGCTCATTGGCGGCGCGGAATATCTTGGTGCAGGCGCATGCCGGTAGCTATCACGGTTTCCGCGCCCCCCTCAACGATCTGTCTCAATGATGCTGGCCAATTTCTCTTCCCTGATCACGACGCTGAAGAGCGGCGCGCTCTGGCGCTATGCCGCCGGGCTGGGCGTGCGCGGCGTGGAGACAATTGGCAAGCTGGGGCTCTATGTCGCTGTCGGGGCGCGGCTGGGCGCGCATGATGCCGGCCTGTTCTTCCTCTGCCTGACCTGGATCGGCATCGTCTCGACCGTGGCGCGCCTCGGCTTCGACCGCGCGATGACCCGCCATATCGCGGCGGAACTGGCTGTCGGCAATGGAAGGGCGGCGCGCGCCGCGCTGGTGCAGGGGCTAGCACTGACCACGCTGGCGTCCGTGGCGGCCGCATTGCTGACCGTGCTGGTGGCGGATCTGGCGGCGGTGCGGCTGTTCGGCTTTCCGGACCTGGCCTGGCCGCTCTATTTGTCGGCGCTGGTGCTGGTGCCGCAGACCCTTGCCTTCTCCCTGGGGGCGGCGCTGGCCGGCTTCGGCAGGGGCGTGGCCGCGCAGGTCGTGCAGAACGCCCTCTGGCCGGTGGTGACGCTGGCCGCCCTGCTGGCGCTGCCGATTGCGGTTGAGGGCGTCATCGTCGCGCTGGGTGCTGCCCTCGCGGCCAGCTGCCTGCTCGGTGGTGCCATTCTGCTGCGGGAACGGGGCCGGCTTCGCACCATACCGGCACAACCGGCTGCAGAGGCGCTGCCCAGCCTGTGGGCGACGGCGCGGCCCCTGCTGGTGGTCGAGATCACCCAGGTCGGGCTGTCGGGCCTGCCGGTGTTCGTGCTCGGCATGGTGGCGGATGCGGCGACGGTCGGCGCCTTCAGCATCGCCAGCCGGATATCGATGCTGATCTGGGTCATCATCATTTCCATCGGCACGCTTGCCGCACCGCGCTATGCGGCATTATACCGCCTTGGCGACAGCGATGGTCTGCGTGCCTATAACCGGCTGGTGCAGCGCGGCGCCGCGCTGGTCGCGGTGCCGGCAACGCTGGTCATGCTGGCCGTGCCGGAATTCCTGCTCGGCCTCATCTCGGCGGATTTCCGCATCGCTGCCCTGGCACTGCAGATCCTGGCCCTGGGGCAGATGGCGAATGGCCTGTTCTCGTGCCAGGACATCCTGCTGGCGATGGCTGGCAAGGGGGACGTGCTGCGGCGGCTGAACCTGCTTCAGCTTGCGGTCGGGCTGGTACTGTGTGGCCTGCTGATCCCGGCCTTCGGCCTGACCGGGGCGGCGCTGGCGGCGTCGCTGACCGTCCTGCAGGGCGCGCTGGGGACGCATTGGGCAGCACGGCGCCATGTCCTGTCGATAGGACGAAATTAACCTTATATTAAAATATATTTGATAAATATTGCCCTGTGCGGTGTTTCTGAGTACGCATTTAACCGGGCGGGCGTTCCATGCGCCCGCCGAAATTTTCTCCGGAAAGATACAGGGTAACGGACGCCTCATGCGGTGGACATTCGGGTCGTTCAATCGGCTGGTGCTTCTGTCCGATCTGGTTATTTGCGGGGCCGTGCTGCTCCTGGTCTCGCATCTGGACGGGTCGGTCCCGGCCGGAGGGCAGACGGCGCCGGAGATCGCGTTACTGCTGCTCGACAGCATCGTCTTCGTCAGCTGCATGATCTTCGCCGGCGCCTACCGGTTCGAGAATTATCGCAAACCACTGAATGAAGCGGCCCGCTTCGCCTTCTGCCTGGCCGCCGGATTCGTGGTCGTGGCGGGGCTGGAGGCGCTTGTCGGCGGCTCGGCGGCGCATCCGCCCGAAGCGCTGGCGATGTGGCATGTCGCGGCCTGGGTCGCGCTGTCCGCCGGGCGGCTGGCGGTCGGGCGCGTGGCGCGCCACATGATCGAGACAAACCGGCTGCGCCGCGACATTGTCATTGTCGGCTCGACCGAGATTGCCGGACAGATCATCCGCAATACGCAGACGCCAGAATGGCGCCATTACTATCGCGTGGTGGCGGTCTTCGACGACCGGGTGAACCGTCTGCACAGCGAACACCGGGACGAAAACGAAGGCATCGGCATCACCGGGGCGATCGATACGCTGCATGCCTACATCCAGGAGCATCCTGTCGATATCGTCGTCATCGCCCTGCCCTGGGAGGCGACGGAGCGGATTTTCGGCCTGCTGGAGCGGCTGCAGATGATCGCCGCCGATATCGTCCTGCCGCTGAAGCAGAATGTGCTGAACCTGCGGCTGCCGCATGGCGGCCAGGTTGCCGGCATCCCCGTGCTGGAACTGATGCGCGAGCCGCTGAAGGGCACCAAGGCGCTGCTGAAGCTGGTGGAGGATTATACGGTTGCCGCTGTCGGGCTCGTCCTCGTGGCGCCGATTCTGGCGCTTGCGGCCCTTGCCATCAAGCTGGAAAGCCCGGGTCCGGCGCTATTCCGGCAGCCGCGCCTCGGCCTCAACAACAAGCCGTTCATGATCTACAAGCTGCGCACCATGAGGCTCGACCCCAGCGATGATGGCAGCCGGGGGACATTCCGGGAAGACCCGCGCATCACCCGCGTCGGCGCTTTCCTGCGTCGCACCAGCATCGACGAGCTGCCGCAACTCCTCAATGTGCTGCGCGGCGAAATGTCCGTGGTGGGGCCGCGCGCCCATGTGCCGAAGATGCTGGTCAGTGACCAGCTCTACGCCGAGGCGGTGCGCCGCTACGCGACGCGCAGCCGCCTGAAGCCGGGCATTACCGGCTGGGCGCAGATCAACGGCATGCGTGGGGGCATCCATTCGGTGGAGAAGGCCAGGAAGGGCGTCGAGCTGGATACCTACTACATCGAGAACTGGTCGCTCTGGCTCGACCTGAAGATCATGGCGCGCACCCTGCTGGTCGGCATGGTCGGCCGCGACATCTTCTGATCGCCCCGCTCTGCGCGCCTAACAATATCTGGTGTATTTGCCCTGGCTTCCTATACAAAAGTAGGGAATCGCGCTAGATTCGCAATTGTCTATAATTCAATGGATCAAGGTCCATCTCCGTGCTCAGCCGCCTGAAGACTCTGGTCAGCCATGAAGGCTTCCGGGCACAGCCCGTGACGATGTCCCTGCGATGCCTGGCCTGGGCGTTCTATGTTGCCATCGGGCGCGCGCCGGCTTTCCTGCTCAGCAGCCATGGGGCCCTCATCCGGGTTCCCGCGACGCTGCGCTTCACCTCGGTGGCCAGCTATGTGTGGCGCGACTGGTTCGAGCCGGAGCTGCGCCATCTGGAGAAATTCGTGCAGCCGGGCCAGACGGTCATCGATATCGGCGCGAATATCGGGCTGTACACCCTGAAGGCGGCCAGTCTTGTCGGTTCCACGGGGCGCGTGATCGCGGTGGAGCCGGGGGAAGAAGCCTCACGGCAGTTGCGGGCCAATCTGGCGCTGAACGATTTCCCGCAGGTGACGGTGGCCCAGCTGGCGCTGTCCGATCATGCCGGCGAGGCGACGCTGCACCATATTCCGCTCGGCGACGACCCGCAGGCCTATTCGCTGATGCCGGACAGCAGTGCGGAGACCGGCGAGACCGTTGCCATCGACACGCTGGACGCGCTGGCCGCCCGGATGGGCATCGCGGCGCTCCACCTCATCAAGATGGATGTCGAGGGCGCGGAGCCGCTGGTGATCGCCGGCGGGCGC
This sequence comes from Oceanibaculum sp., assembly GCF_022449305.1. Lineage (NCBI taxonomy): Bacteria > Pseudomonadati > Pseudomonadota > Alphaproteobacteria > Rhodospirillales > Oceanibaculaceae > Oceanibaculum > Oceanibaculum sp. The sequence continues at coordinate 24,801 of NZ_JAKUSO010000026.1, forward strand.
GAGACCCTGCAGCGCTTCCACCCCATCGTCATCTTCGAGGTGAATACCCGCCTGCTCGCCGAGGCGGCGGGCGATCGCCATGCCGCCTGGCATGCCCTGAAGGATCTGGGCTACCGGTTCTATCGCCTGCGGGACGGGCAGCTTGAGGCCGCCGATGGCGTCGGCGAGGCGTTCGGCAATCTGGTCGCAATTCATCCCGATGGCCCGGCTGGGATACGCGAAGGCCGATGATGGAAGAGACGCTGCCCGCGCTGCGACGGCCGCGTGCCCTGAACCCGCATCCCCGCGAAGCGTCCACCGCCTTCACGCTGCGCGACATCCTCGTACAGGCTTTCTATGCCTGGCGGCCGATCCTGGCGGCCTTCCTGCTGGTTTTCGCGATTGGCCTCGCCGCCGCGATCCTGACCAAGACCCGCTACACCGCCGAGGGCAGGCTGCTGGTCGTGGCCTCCCAGGAATCGCCGGACCGGGCGCTGGGCGCCGGCGCGCTGGCATCCTCCCTTGTCACGGTGGACAGCCAGAAGATCGTTCAGACCGAGATCAACCTGCTGGTTAGCGAAGCGGTCGTCCGCTCGCTGGTCGGCACGCTGGAGCCGGACTGGATTTATCCCGACCTGGTCGAGGAAAGGCTGTTTGGCCTGCTGCCGCCGCATCCGCGTGCGGAACTGGTTGGCCGGGCGACCCAGCGTATTCTGGAGAGCCTGAGTGCCGAGGCTGGTGCCAACTCCAACATCGTGCGCGTGACCTTCGCGCATCCGGACAGGGAGGTGGCGGCTCTGGTCGTGAACGACCTGCTGCAAACTTACCTGGCGCAGCGCCGTACCATCTTCAAGAATAACCAGTTTGACCTGCTGACTGCGGAAATGCAGCGCAACAAGCAGGAATTGCAGAAGGTGCGCGACGAGATCGACACCATCAAGCGCGACTTCCAGATCGTCAATATTGAGCAGGAAATCCTGCTCATCGCCAATACCGTCGATACCATCCGCGCGCGGCAGCGCCAGACGCGGGAACGGCGGGTCTCGCTGTTCGCCCAGATTGCCGAGACCAAGCAGAAGGTGGCCTCGCTGCCGGAGCAGGTCTTCGATTTCGTGGAGACCAGCGACCAGTCGCCTAACATCGACGACAAGAATGTGCTGCTGCAGCTGGAGCTCCAGCGCGACCAGATGCGCGCCTATTTCAAGCCGGACTATCCGCCGCTGCAGGAGCTGGAGCAGAAGATTGAGACAGTGCGCAAGGCCATCGCCAGCGGCGAGCGACCGAACTTCACCACGCTGCGCCGGGTGCGCAACCCCACCCATGCCTTCCTGTCCGATCATCTGGCGCAGCTTGAGATCGAGATGAGCGCCACGGAACAGCAGCTTGCGGAACTCGCCCGGCAGCATGATGAGAGCCGGGAGCGGATGGATGTCATCCGTACCGCCGACATGCGGCTGCAGGAACTGGAACAACGGCGCGGCGTGCTGGAGACGATCCAGCGCGATTATGTGCTGCAGATCGAATCTGCCTGGCTGGACCGCATCGCCGCCGAGCAGCGCGACAAGAATGTCAGCGTCGTGCAGTGGGCCTCGCCGCCCGTCTTCGGGCGGTCGCGGGCGCCGGGTCTGATCGCCGCCGGCCTGGTCGGCGGGCTGCTGTTCGCTACTGCCGTCGGCTTTGCCGTCACCCGGCTGCGGCCGGTCTTCATCCTGCCGACGGAAGCGGAGCGGCGGCTTGGCATTCCGGCGCTCGCCAGCCTATCGGAAACCGGCGGCAATGACGGGCTGCCGCAGGCGCAGGACGCCATCGCCTTCCTGGCGACAAGGCTGGCGGAATTCTCCGTCGATGGTGAGCGGCTGAAGCGACTCCAGATCGTCGCCGATACCGACAGCGCGGACCTGCCGCGCATCGCCGCCGCCCTGTCCAGCGAGTTTGCGCTGAACCATGGCCGCAATGTGCTTGTGGTCGATCTCAGCGAAAACGGCAATGCGGTGTTGCGGCTCATGCCGCCGGGCGAGAGCGGCGCGCGGGAAACCGTGCGCGACCTGGAGATCGTGGAGACCAGCATGCAGGGGCTGTTCGCGACCAGGGGCGCGCAGAACTCGGCGCTGGCCCACCTGCGCACGCCGCTGCCGGAACTGCGCGAGACTCTGAGCGAGCTTGGGCAGCGTTTCGACATGACGGTGATCCTGGCGCCGCCGCTGAACCGCGATCCGATTGCGCAGCGTCTGGCGGCCCGTGTCGATGCCAGCCTGCTGGTGTTGGTCGCTGACAAGACACGGGTGATGTCCGCCGTGCGGCTGCGCGATGCCCTGCTGGAAGCTGGTGGCGATCTGCTGGGCTTCGTGATGAGCGGCCGGCGCTATTATGTTCCAAGAGCCATCTACCGGCGGCTGTGAGGCGGCACATGGCATTCATTCTGCAGAAAATCCGGCGGCCGGCAGCGTGTCTCGCGCTGACCATGCTGTTGCTGACGGGCCTTGCGGCCTGCGGCACGGACCAGAACCTCAGCCCGCGCGAAACCGCTGCCAGCCGGTTCGCCGCCTGGAGTGACGACGTGCCGGAGTATCGCCTGGGCAGCGGCGACACGGTGCAGGTCAGCTATCTCTTCACCCCGAATCTGGATCAGGAGGCGCTGGTTGCGCCCGATGGGACGATCACGCTGCGCCTTGCCGGCCGCCTGCAGGCCGAGGGGCAGACGGTCGAGCAGCTGAACCAGGCGGTGACCGAGGCCTCGGCGAAATGGATGCGGCAGCCGGTGACGCGGGTCGCGGTGCGCGAGGCGCGGTCGGCGCGCATCTATGTCGGCGGTCAGGTCGGGCGGGCCGGGGCAATTCCGCTGGATCGCCGCATCGGCGCGCTGGAAGCCGTGCTGCTGGCGGGCGGCTTCACCGATGAGGCCCGCACCAGCGAAGTGGTGCTGATCCGGCGCAGCCCGGATGACAGCCCGATGCTGCGCACGCTCGATCTGCAGGATTTCATCCAGACCGGCGGGGCGGACGGCGCCATCCCGCTGGCCGCCGGCGACATTCTCTATGTCCCGCGCAGCGGCATTGCCGAGGTCAATCTCTGGATCGACCAGTTCATCAACAAGGTGCTGCCGTTCCAGCGCAGCGCGAACTTCACCTACACGGTCACGCGGAACGGGACCGGCACCGGGACGGTCTTCCCGTGACAGAGGGGGCGATCCCGGAAGATTCCCTCTTCGGCACGCCGATCGCGCTACTGGACGTACCGGGCGCTGCTGCCGCCATCATGGCGCGGCCGGCGGAGGCGCGCTTCGCCTATGTGGTCACGCCGAACGCCCAGCATCTGGTGCAGCTCGACCGGGGCGATGCGGCCTTCCGCGCCGCCTATGACGGCGCCTGGCTTCGGTTGTGCGACAGCCAGATCGTGCGGCTGGTCGCCCGGCTGCTGTTTCGGCGCGACCTGCCGCTGTGTGCCGGCAGTGACCTGACGGCCGCCCTGTTCGCGCGGCATATCCGCCCGGAGGACAGCCTCTGCGTCATCGGCGGCGATGCCGAGCTGGAGCGCCGGTTGCGCGAGAAATATGGCCTGCGCAACCTGGCCCGGCACGAACCGCCGATGGGCTTCATGGCCGATCCGGCGGCGGTACAGGCCTGCATCGATTTCATAGAGGCGCATCCCAGCCGGCTGGTCTTCCTGGCGGTCGGCTCGCCGCGCTCGGAGCTGCTGGCGTATCGGGTGCGGGCACGCGGCAAGGCCACGGGCACGGGCCTGTGCATCGGCAGTTCGCTGCATTTCATCACCGGGCTGGTGCCGCGCGCGCCGCTGTGGATGCGCAAATGGGCGCTGGAATGGCTGTTCCGGCTGTTGCGCGCGCCGCGCAGCCATGCCCGCCGTGTGTTCGTCGATTCGCTGCCTTTCCTGTATATTGCCGTGAAGCAGAGGCTGATGCCGGCGCGGCGACCGGACGTGCCGCCGAAGGAGCGTTGAACGGCCATGCCCCAAGGGGTGCAAAAGCTGGCGCAACAGGGATGGCAGCAGGAGACTCATCCGGACGGACGGATCGTCTTGCCGCCTGCCGGCCGTGTGCTGCTGCTCGATGGCGATTCCGGCGCGGCGGGAGAGAAGGCCGAAGCCAGCCAGACCGCTGTGTTCCTGGCGCTGCTGCTCGCCCTGCCGATGTTCGGGCAGAGCGTCCATTACATGATCGACGTGCCGCCGCTCTATTTCCTGTCCAAGGCCTGGCCGATCCTGACCGCACCGCTGGCGCTGTACGCGCTGGTCCGGCTGTCGCTGCCGCTGCTGGTGCTCTATGGCGTTCTGGTGGCCTATGTGCTGGGGCTGACGCCGCTGCTGTCGATGATCTATTTCGGCACCGGCCTTGTGGATGCCCTGGCGACCACCGCCAAGACCCTACCCTTCCTGTATTATTTCTCGGCGCTGGGGCTGCTTCTGCTGCTGCGCCCGCGGCCGGAGACTGTGGTGCGGGCGGTGCTGTGGCTGGGGGCCGCGACCTTCATCGCGATGGCGCTGCTGTGGGTCGTGATCCCGGCAGATTTCTACAAGGCCGACCCGGCGCAATCGAAGCTGTTCCTGCTGGAGGCCGAGCGCGGCTACCGCATCTTCATGCCGATGTTCTTCGGCACGATTTTCATCTTCTACCTGACGCGCCGTGTCTTCGCCCGGCAGGAGCTGGCGACCATCCTGGTGTTGCTGGTCTGCTTCGCGCTGATGGTGATGATCTACAAGCAGCGCACGGTCATCCTGGCGGTGCTGCTGACCGTGGGGCTGATCGCGCTTGCCGCCAGTTCCGGCTGGCGGCGCGGGCTGCTGCTGCTGTTCGGCACGGCGGGCGGGCTGCTGGCGTCGGGCCTGATCTACGCGCATTTCCTGGAGCGGATCGAGGATGCGCTGGGCGCCTCGCTGACCATCCGGCAGCTGTCGATCACCATCGCGACCGATTATGTGCTCAGCAACCCGCTGGTCATGTGGTTCGGCGCCGGCTCGGTCACCCGGCTCAGTGACAACAATCTGCAGACGATTCTGGGCAACGCCCATTTCTATCTCGCGGATATTGGCTGGCTCGGCATCGTCTTCGAATATGGGCTGATCGGCGCCAGCCTGATCCTCGCCGTCTATCTCGCCTCGCTGCGCCGCATCCGCCGGATCCAGGAGGCGACACATTATTTCATGATAACCGCCGCGCTGGGCGACCATATCGTGCTGATGCTGATCACCTCGCTGGTCTATTCGCTGGTGTTCACGCCCGGCGAGATGGCGACCGCGCTGGCGCTGGCCACCTATCTGGGGCTGCACAGCGACACATCGGTCCCCCGGCCCTAGCGCGTCAATAAGGCCTAGATTGCGTCCACCCCCCGCTATCGGCTACAAAGCCTGCGCTGGGCGGCCCGCTGTACAGGCCGCCCTACCGTCTTTCCCGAAGAAGTGTGAGTGAGGAGCGGCATGGCCTCCTATCAGTATGTTTATGTGATGAAGGGCCTGTCGAAGGTCTATCCGGGCGGCCGTGAGGTCGTGAAGGATGTCTGGCTGTCCTTCCTGCCCGGCGCCAAGATCGGCGTGCTGGGCCCGAACGGCGCCGGCAAGTCCACCCTGATGAAGATCATGGCGGGCATGGACAAGGAGTTCAACGGCGAGGCCTGGGCCGCCGAGGGGGCGCGCGTCGGCTATCTGCCGCAGGAACCGCAGCTCGACCCGACCAAGGACGTCATGGGCAATGTGCTGGACGCGCTGGCCGAGACCCGCGACCTGCTGGAGCGGTTCAACGAGATTTCGGCCAAGTTCGCCGAGCCGATGGACGATGACGAGATGAACAACCTGCTGGCCGAGCAGGCCGAGCTGCAGGAGAAGATCGACGCCAACAATGGCTGGGAGATCGAGCGCACGGCGGAGATCGCCATGGACGCGTTGCGCTGCCCGCCGGGCGATGCCGACGTCTCCAAGCTGTCGGGCGGTGAGCGCCGCCGCGTGGCGCTGTGCAAGCTGCTGCTGGAAAAGCCCGACCTGCTGCTGCTCGACGAGCCGACCAACCATCTGGACGCCGAATCGGTCGCCTGGCTGCAGCGCACGCTGCACGATTATCCGGGCACCGTCGTTACCGTGACCCATGACCGCTACTTCCTGGACGAGGTGGCGGGCTGGATTCTGGAGATCGACCGCGGCCGCTGCATCCCCTATGAGGGCAATTACACCGGCTGGCTGGAACAGAAGCGCAAGCGCCTGGAGCAGGAAGCGAAGGCCGAGGATTCCCGCATCCGCACCCTGAAGGAGGAGGAAGAGTGGGTCCGCGCCTCCCCGCGCGCCCGCCAGGCCAAGTCGCGCGCCCGCCTGCAGGCCTATGAGGAACTGCTGGCTGCCGGGCAGGATCGCGCGCCCGATGCCAACCGGATCGTCATTCCGGCCGGCCCGCGCCTCGGCAACCTCGTCATCGAGGCCGAGCATCTGCGCAAGGCCTATGGCAACCGGCTGCTGATCGACGATCTGGACTTCAAGCTGCCGCCGGGCGGCATTGTCGGCGTGATCGGCCCGAACGGTGCCGGCAAGACCACGCTGTTCCGCATGATCACCGGGCAGGAGACGCCGGACAGCGGCGCGATCCGCGTCGGCGAGACGGTCAAGCTGGCCTATGTCGATCAGAGCCGCGACGATCTGGGAGCGAACAAGACCGTCTGGGAGGAAATCTCCGGCGGCAATGACGAGATAGAGCTGGGCAAGCGCAAGATGCAGAGCCGCGCCTATGTCTCGCTGTTCAACTTCCGCGGCAGCGACCAGCAGAAGAAGGTCGGCCAGCTGTCAGGCGGTGAGCGCAACCGCGTGCATCTGGCGAAGATGCTGAAGTCCGGCGGCAACGTCATCATGCTCGACGAACCGACCAACGATCTGGACGTCGATACGCTGCGCTCGCTGGAAGAAGGGTTGCTGGAATTCGCCGGCTGCGCCGTGGTCATCAGCCATGACCGCTGGTTCCTGGACCGTGTCGCGACCCATATCCTGGCCTTCGAGGGCGACAGCCAGGTGGTGTGGTTCGAGGGCAACTATCAGGCCTATGAGGAAGACCGCAAGCGGCGCCTGGGCGCCGAGGCGGACCAGCCGCACCGCATCAAGTACAAGCCGATCAGCCGCAACTGATCGCCGGTTGGCTTCAGGCAAAAAGAAAGGGCGGATGGAGAACCATCCGCCCTTTTTGCTGTGTGAGGCAGCAGGGGTAGTCTCTTAGCCGCTCAGGGCCGGTCAGGCGGCCTGGCTTCGCGCGGCGGGGCGCTCGCGGGCTTCCATGACCTGGCTCAGCTCGGCGCGGGCACGCGACACGCGGCTCTTGATCGTGCCGACGGCGCAACCGCAGATCTCGGCGGCATCCTCGTAGCTGAAGCCGCTGGCGCCTACCAGAATCAGCACCTCGCGCTGGTCGGGCGTCAGGGTCTGGAAGGCGCGGTCGAAGTCGCGCACATGCAGCTTCACTTCCTGCACCGCCGGGGTGGACTGGCTCAGCGCGCGATCGTCGATCGGCTCCATCTCGAAGCGGCGCTGGCGTAGCTGATCGTAGAAGATGTTGCGCAGGATGGTGAACATCCAAGCCTTGAAATTGGTGCCCATCTGGAACTTGTCCTGCGCCTTCAGCGCACGCAGCACGGCATCCTGTGTCAGATCCTTGGCGCGATCCTCGTCGCGGCACAGCATGCGGGCGAAGGCCTGCAGGTGGGGAATGACGTCAACCAACTCATCCTGAAACGGGCGTGGCATTCTCTGCCTCCGTTATTATTGATATCGAATAGACGATCTGATTACGCCGCCGACTCTGGGTGAGAGCATGGAAGAAAAAAGGCCATGTCGGGGCAACGCTCCCCGATATGGCCACAATGTCTCTTCCCGGATGTTTTGCTCGATGTGCCGTTTATTTTTTCGAACGGCTTTTCGATTTACCCGATATGTCTTCTATAAGAGTGGAGATTTCGTCGGGCAGCGGCTGCTCCACGATCCCGTCATACATCTCTTGCAGATAGGCATCGACCCAATGCGCGAAATGCGGGTCGGCACCATTCTCACCCTGGGGGGGCTCCCCCCGGGAGGCGTCAGCCTGAGGGCGGGGTGCCGGCCTTCGTTCACTGGCCTGCCGTGACCGCGCCATCGCCGTGCCCGTTGCGGGACGGCTGTAAACAAGTCTCAGATAGGGGGCTCGCTCTGTCATCGGCTGCATCTGTAATGGCGTGGCCAGAGGGTTCATCGGCATCTGCGGTGGCGGCAACGCAGGCTGTGCTTCTGCCAGCCGCTCTTCCGCATGTCCTGCCTGATTAACGCGATGGGCTTCCATCCTGTTCCGCAACAATCACCAGTCTGCCGCAAAATTGCCCTTGTTTGCCTTGGGGCAACCAAAATCCGGCATTAACGAAGATCAGCCACTTGGTCAGCGTCGATTGTTCGCGATGGGAATCTGGACCGGTGGTTGGGGATTTCAATGACATGCCGCAAGGCAGCATCGCGTAAGACGGCCTGACAAAGGAGCGAACGAGATGATGTCCCATAGTACCGATCTGACGGAGGCTCTTCCCTATCTGCGGCGCTATGCGCATGCCCTTTCGGGCAGCCGCTCCAGGGGCGATGCCTATGTGAAGCTGTGCCTTGAGACCTGCCTGGAGGAGCCGCAGCGCCTGACCGGCATTGGCGGAACCAAGGTCCGGCTGTTTGCCCTGTTTCATGAGGTCTGGTCGGTGGTGGCGCTGACCCTGCCGCAGCTGGATGAGGATATGGCCGATGGTGTCGGTCTCGACGACCCGCTCGCCGACGGCCTGCAGAGCCTGCCCGCGCTGAAGCGTCAGGTTTTCCTGCTGGGGCGCCTGGAAGGCTTCTCGGCAATCGAGATCGCCACGATCCTGCATATCGACGAGGCTGATGCGCGCCGCCGCCTCGACGAGGCGACCGCGCTGCTGCGCCGGCGCATGATCGACCGTCATCTGCTGCAGGGCGGTGCCGCCGGTGTGTCGGATGATGAAGACGCCTTCGATGTACCCTTGCAGGCACCGTCTTTCGTCCGCCGCACCGCTGACCGGGCGCCGGCCTTTCAGCAGTGATGGTGTAAGCCCTGCCCATTGCCAGCCTGTTGCCGGCGTTATTTCTGAAGCGGCTGGGGAACGCGTTGACCGATCCCGCCGTTAAGTCATCAGGATACCGTTAACGGCGCCAGAAACGGCGCCGGCAGCAAGCGAAAGGAATAACGCGATGGGTATTGAGGTCGGCGGCCTTCTGGGCCTGCTTCTCCTGATCGCCAACATCTGGGCGATCGTCAATGTTGTTGGCAGTGGCGCGTCCACAGGCGGCAAGGTGCTTTGGATTCTGTTCATCCTCATCATGCCGCTGCTGGGCTTCATCGTCTGGCTGATTCTGGGGCCGCGCAGCGTGAAGGCGTAGCGTCAGTAGCGCTTCTCATAGATCAAACCGATATCGCCGGCTGTGGCAGCGCCCAGCCGGCTTTCTATTTTCAGGTTCGGCAGCACCTTGTATTCCAGCAGCAGGGCGGTGCTTTCCGCGCCGAAGCCCTGGCTGACCCCGACGAACAGATCCTCCGACAAATAGCGCCCGGCGCGTACCGAGGCGCCGTTCACGTCTCCGCCATCGACCTCCAGCGTGTCCAGCCCCAGCGACTGGCGCAGATCGTCCACCATGCCGACGCTGCTGACCGTGCCGGTCAGTTCCAGCGCGGTCTGCGCCAGGCGCGCGGCCTGCACGGCATTCAGCCGGGCGACACTGCTGCCGAACAGGATGCGTGACAGGATTTCGTCGCGCGGCAGCGGTGGCGAGGAGGACAGCGCGATATCCGGACGGCTGACAGGGCCGGTGATCGCCACCTGTGCCTGGATATCGCCGACATCGGCGACCGCCAGGATATCAAGGCCGATTTCCATCTCGCCCTGTACGTCCGGCAGCAAATCGATGGTGCCGCGATCCAGCACGAAGCGCCGCCCGGCAAAGTCAAATTGCCCGCGCACCACCGACACGTCGCCGGTAATCGCCGGTGCCGCCGCCGTGCCGGCGATTTCGATCCTGCCGCTGAATTCGGACTCCAGCCCGCGCCCGCGTACATAAACCTGGCCCGGTATCTCAATGGCGATGTCGAGGCGCACGAGGTTGGGGCCGAAGCCGTCTTCATCGTCTTCCGCTTGCCGCGCGCGCGCCTGACGGGCCTCCTCCCGCCGCCGTTCGGCATCCACATTGGTGCGCGCATCGCGGTTGATCTCGCGGACATCGAGTACGGTCACGGAGGGTGGCAGCCGGTTGGGGATACGGATATCGGCCTCGTCCACTGTGATGCGACCGGTCAACAGCATGTCCTCGGCGGTGCTTTCCAGACTCAGCGTGCCGCTGGCATAGGCCGTCCCTTCCTCGCGGTTCAGGATGCGCAGCCGGTTCTGGCGCAGCCTGATGTCGACCTTCGGCAGACCCTCGCCCTCGAACCGGACGCGGCCTTCGCCGGACAATGTGCCGCCGGTGCTGTCATGCGCCCCAAGATCGCGCAGGGTGAGGCTGTCGCCGTCGCCCGTGATGCGAAAGGCGATGTTCTGCAGCGTGGCGCCGGTCATGTCGTTCATATACCGGCCATCGGCAAACTCCGCTTCACCGCTGAGGCGCGGGTCGCGCACCGTGCCACCGAGGTCGAGGCCGGCGGTGAGGCTCCCTTCCAGCCGATCCTCGCCCAGCGCCAGAGCTAGCAGCGTGATCCTGCTCAGCTCGGCCTGCGCCTCGAGACGCCCGCTGAGCGCGCCGTCAGGCGGCAAGGCGGCGGTGCCGGCCGCCAGGTCGAGGCGGACCGGCAGGCTGGCGCGCGCCTCGATATGGGCACCTTCGATCCGGTCCAGCGCCAGGTTGGCGTCAAGCTGCCCGCCTCGCAGCCGGCCTTCCAGCGTGGCGGAGGCAGGCGGCAGGTCAGGGGCAGCAGGGTCGTTCAGCGCAATGCCGCTGAGGGTGACACGGAAATCGCCGCTGGGATCGGTCGGCTTGCCCTGCAGCGACAGCTCTGCCGAAGCCGTGCCGGCGAGGTCCGGGCCGGCGCCCAGTTTCTTCGCCAGGGCCAGCGGCAGGCCGGAGAGAGAGAGCCGCGCCGCCACCGCGTCATCCGTCAGCCGGGCCTGACCGGTCAGCCGGGCTTTCTCCTCAATGGCGAGGTCGAGACCCTCGATCTCCTTCAGCGAAGGCCCATAACGCAGCGTCGCCGGCTGGCGCAGCGCCAGTGCTATCTTCCGCACCGTGGCGTCCAGCCGGTCCAGACGCAGCGTGACGAGCTTTGCGACGGCGATGCTGCCAGTGCTGTCCAGCGACAGCTCTGGCCCTTCCGCCTGCAGCGAGAAGCCGCCGCCCTGCGGTTCCAGGTCGGCATCAAGGATAAGGCTGTCCAGCCGCTGCCCGTCGGCCTCCAGCCCTTCGGCGCGCAGCGCGACCGGCCCGCGCGGCGTGCCCGTCACATCGGCGAGCTGCGCTTCCAGCCGCAGCCTTTGGAGGCTGGCTATCCCGTCCAGTGCGAGGCTACTGCCTTCCAGAACCAGCCCGGCATGCTGTCGGCCCGACCGGTCGGCCAGCTCCACCGCCAGCGCCATGCTGCCGGACGGGTTCAGCTCCTTCTGGCCGGCCAGCGCCGCCAGTGTGGCGAGGTCGTCGCTGCTGGCCTTCAGCCGCCCGGCGGCCAGCTGCCGTTCCATGTCGATGGCAAGGGCGCCCTGCAGCGCCAGCGCCTTGCTGTCCAGCGCCAGCCCGTCCAGTTGCAGCCGGTTTCCAGCGACGGTGAAGCGGGTCTCCCCGGTTGCTGCCAGACCGCGCGGGCTGGCCGTCAGGCGCAGTCTTCCCTCGGCCGCGGGCGTGCCGGTTTCCGCATCCTGCGCCAGCCGGTCGAGCGACAGCGCCGCAGTCACGGCGCCCAGCGTTTCGCCTTCCAGCCGGGCATTGCGCCAGTCCAGATTGGCCTCACCCGACACTCCGGCGGGCCAGGAACCGGACATATTCACGAAGGCGCTGGCCGCACCTGCCATGCGCAGGTCAGCCAGCCGGCCGGCCTCCGCCATGTCGGGCAGATCGAGGGCGAGGCTGGCCGCGACTTTCTGGAAATTGCCGGAGAGGGTGGCGTTGCCATCCAGTGTTGCCGCTTCACCGGCCAGCCCGACATGGTCGAGCTGAAGTTCGCCTGCCTTCTGGCGGATGCGGCCAGCGGCGGTCAGCTCGGCGGTATTGCCCAGCAGTGGCAGGGGCGCACCATCCAGTGCGGCATCGGCGAGGCTGGCCGTGATATCGAAGCCGGCATCGTCAGGGTGGCCGCTGGCGATGGCGTCCAGGCGCAGCATGCCGGCCAGATCGATCCCGGCGAGCGATGCGTAGCGTTCGACCGGGCCTGTCGCTGTTGCGGTCAGATCGAAATCGAGGCTGATGGGGTTGGCGGTGCCGGCCAGCGTGATTTCGGCGGGGCCATCACGCAAGGCGAGCCGGCCGATCCGGACCGGACCGGCAGCGGGCACCACCGCGTCGAGCGCGATGTGCAGTTCCTCGGCCGGCACGGGGCGCAGCTCCGGCGGCAGCAGCGGGCCGGCGCGAACGCGGCTGTCCAGCATCACATGGCGGTCCGTGCTGCCCTCGACCGTCACATCCGCCGTGATGCCGATCTCCGGCCCGGCGCTGGCGGTCAGGCGGGCGGTCAGCCCGTCCAGCGGCCCCTCGGCGTTCAGTGTCGCCTCCACGGCAGGGCGCCCCGGCAGGTCAAGCAGCCCGGCGATGACGCCATTTTCCGGCTCCGAGGCGGTGAGCCGCGCTTCCACGCTGTCGCTGGTGGCGTCGTAGCGCAGCAGGACGCTGGCCTCGGCAGGCGCATCCAGCCGTCTTGCGTCGAGAGCGATGTCGATGGCATTGCCGTCGCGCGGCAGGCTTGCCTTGCCTTCCGCCGTCAGCGTGGCGGCCATCCCGGCGACCGGCTCGGCCAACTCGATACGGTCGATCCGCAGTCGCTCCAGCCGGATATCGACCGGCAGCGGAAAGGGGGAGCTGGTGGTCTGGCTGTCCTCCGCCGCGCCGGCAACGGGCTGCCGCAGCACCGACACCCTCTCCGCCGTCAGCGCGTCGAGAGTCAGGCGCCGGTCCAGCAGGTCGAGGGGCGACCAGTCCAGCACGGCGCGCTCGATGGTCAGCCAGGGCCCCTCGGCATCGCGGAGCGTGATACGGCCGACGCTGATGCCTTCGAAAGGGGCCAGCCGATCTATTCCGGCAATCTCCACCTGGCCGGCAAGCAGATCATTGGCGAGGCGTTCCGCCAGATCTCGGCCCGGTCCGGTGTTTAACGCCAGCACCGCGCCGGTCAGCAGCCCGGCCAGAAGAAGCGGCAGCAGCAGGATCGCCAGCAGGATGCGCCGGCCCGTTCGCCGCCGCGGCTTTGCGGGCCGTTTCTTCGGGGCGGCGGGCACGGCCTTCTCAGTGTCCTTCTTCTCCACCATCAGAAGGCCTGTCCGAGGCTGATATAGATCTGGAAGGCGTCGTCACTCGGGCGGCGGTCGAGCGGGAAGGCGAGGTCCACGCGCAGCGGGCCGATGGGGGTGTAGTAGCGCACGCCGAAGCCGGCGCCGAACAGCGGGTCCACGCCGAAATCGGGCAATTCGCTGCGGAACACATTGCCGCCATCCAGGAAGGCGACGAGGCCGATATCCTCCATCACCCGGGCGCGCATCTCGATGGAGCCGGCGATCAGCGAGGAGCCGCCAATCGGGTCATTGCTGGCGTCGAGCGGTCCCACGCTCTGATGGGCATAGCCGCGCACCGTGTCGCCGCCGCCGGCATAGAAGCGTTTGTCGGCGGGGATGTCGGTGCGGGTGGCACCCAGGATGGAGCCGACGGCGATGCGGCCGGCCAGCACATATTTGCCCTCGGGATCGAAGGGCAGATGCATGGTGTCGTCTAGTCGCAGCACAAGGAAGTTGCTGTCGGAGCCAATGAGGCCGGTATAGGGCGTGGCGCTCAAGGTCAGCTTGCCGCCCTTGGTGGGGTTCAGCAGGTCGTTCGTGGTGTTGCGCGTGAAGTTGGTCGGCAGGCCGATCAGGGTGAAGGTCTCTGTCCCGTTTGCATCCTCGATGCGCGACTGTTCCAGCGACACGCCAATGGAGCCGCTGTAGGGCCCGCCGAACTGGCGGGTCAGCGTCGTCACGCCGCCGAAGCGGGTGGCGTCATAGGCGTCCACATCCTCCTGCTGGGCATAGACTGAAAAGTCGAGGCGCTGCTGCGGGTTGAGGAAGGCCGGCCGGCCGAGGCTGGCCTTCAGCCCGACCAGCTGTTCGGCGACATCGCCATCCAGCCGGAAATCCTCGCCATAGCCGAACAGGTTGCGGTGCCGCCAGAAGGCACGCACGCCGGCCCCCTGGCTGGTCGAATAGCGCACGCCGCCGCCGATGGAGCGGGGCTTGGATTCGGCGAGGCTGATCGTCATCGGCACCTTGCCCTCGGCCATCTCCTCGCGCTTCGGAGAAATCGCCACCGACAGGAAGAGATCGGTCCCGGCCAGCGCCTGCCGCATTTCCGCGACCTTGCGGGTGTCGTAGAGATCGCCCTCCTTCCAGCGCTGCTCGCGGCGCACGACGCTGGCATCGACATCCTCCAGCCCGTCGATCCGGGTCTGGCCGAAATAGGCCCGCTGCCCGGCATCGACACGGATGTCCACGGCGACGCTGCGCTCGGCGTGATCCACCACCACCTCGCGCTCCTCGATCCGGGCGAAGGGGTAGCCGCGCCAGCCCAGCCGCCGCGTGACCGCGCGTTCGCCGGATACGATCATCTCCGACCTTGCCCGCGATCCCAGGCTGACGCCCAGCGCCTCGTAGGTCAGCCCCTCCGCGGCCTTTTCCTGCTCCGGTGTTTTGAACACCAAGGTGAAACGCTGCAGGCGGTAGATCGGGCCGGGGTCGAGGGAAAGCCTGACGATGGCCGATTTGTCGGGGTCGCCTTCCACCGGTTCCACGGCCAGTTCGACGCGGGGATCGTAATAGCCCTCGGCATTCAGTACATCGCGGATACGCTTTTCGTCGCCCTCGGCGCGGCGGCGCAGCAGCTCCAGGCTTTCGATGGTCTCGTCCTTGCGCAGCTCGACCTCTGCCACCTGCCGGATGGTGTTGCCGATATCCTTCATTGCCTCGCTTTCCGTCGCCGTGAAATCGGTGGCGTAGCGGATATCCGCGAGCGCCGGCACGGCGCGCAGGGAAAGGCAAATAAGCAAGGTCAGCAGAAAAAAGCGCATCGTCCTTAAAGTATGTCGTCTCGGGCTGAACTCTCGTGGAGTGGCGATAGTAAAGGGGAATACGGCGAGCGAAAGGCGCGGCACTACGAAACGCAGTCCAGCAGCGGCCCCAGCTGGCCGATCCGCCGGCCGATGGTGCCGGCCCGGCCCGCGAGATAGCCGTCCGGTTTTCCCGCCGCCCATTGGCGCGGGTTGGGCAGGGCGACGGCCAGCAGCGCCGCCTCCCGTGCGGTCAGGGTCTTGGCACCCTTGCCGAAATGATGCCGCGCGGCGGCCTCCGCGCCATAGATGCCGGGGCCCCATTCGGCGACGTTCAGATACAGCTCCATGATCCGCCGCTTGGGCAGCAGCAGCTCGACATGGACCGTCAGATAGGCCTCCAGCCCTTTGCGGATGTAACTGCGGCCGGGCCACAGGAACAGGTTCTTCGCCAGCTGCATGCTGATGGTGCTGGCACCGCGTGTGCGTTCGCCCTGGCTGGCATCCTGCAGCACCTCGCCCAGCGCGTTCCAGTCGAAACCGGAATGGCGGCAGAACAGATTATCCTCCGCCGCGACGACCGCCTTCGGCAGATGGGGGGATATTTCCCCCAGCCGGCGCCAGCTCTTGTCGATGGTTTCGCCCTCCGCCGCGCGGATCAGCATCAGCGGCGTACCCGGCGGCGGCAGGATGGCATAGGCCAGCACCAGCAGCGCCGGCAGCAACAGGATGACGGCCAGCGCGATCAGCAGGATACGGCGCAGCCGCCGCACTCAGCCCGCCTCCGCCGAGAGCGGGAAGCCGAACAGCCGGGCAAGGAAACGGCCCAGCACCGCGTTCGATTGCTGCCGGATGTCCGGATCGCCGCCGATAAGATAGCCATCGTCGGTCACGCAGGCGGCCAGTATCAGCCGCCGCGTCACCGGCCCCAGCATCGGCAGCAGGGTATTGCGGTCGCGCACCAGGCCGCTCTGTGAGACCTCGAAGCTGCACCCGGCAAGGTTGCGGGAAATCCGGCGAGGGCCACGCCAGCTGCCATCCCACAGATGATAGGCCTCGTCATAGACCACCACATCGGTCGGCGAGCCGCCGGCACGAATATCCGCCAGCACTTCCTGGCAGCGTTCCGGGTCGATCAGCGCATCCTGCCCGCCATAGAGCATCAGGTAGGGCGCGCCGGTCGTGCGCTTGTCGGCGAAGCGCGCGACACAGGGGCCATAGAAGGCGACATGGCCGGCGAAGCGCAGGCCTTCCGGCGCGAGGGATTTCGCGATCTGCTCGTGCAGCGCATAGGTCGAGGCCATGCCGCCATAGGAAAAGCCGATCAGCGCGATGCGGTCCGTATCGATGTCGCCGCGCCCGGCGAGGTAGCGCAGCCCGGCATAGACATCGGCCACCAGCATGGTCTCGGTGATGTTCAGCAGCCGTTCGGTGAAGCCGCTGGCAAGCTCCCGCCGGGCGGCAAAGGCATCCACCACCAGCGCGGCGATACCCATGGCCGCGAACTGCCTGCCATAGGTCAGCTCGCGCCCGTAGCGCACACCGCCCGCCCCATGGATCAGCACCACCGCGGGCACCTTGCCGCGCGACGAGGCACGGTCCGGCAGGAACAGCTGGCCGGACGCCAGCGTCATGGGATTGCGTGCCTCCCCCTGGCCGATATCGCGCGGGCTGAACGGGCTGCGGCTCTCGAAGCTGACCGGCTGGCCATCGATGGCGGAGATCGCGGCACCATCCGGCCAGTCGCCGCTGGCGAGCCGGGCATGGGCTGTGGCCGGCAGCAGGAAGGCGGCCAGCAGAATCCAGAGGAAGCGTCGCATCGCGGCATCCTTTGCTGTTGGCTTCTGTCGGAACGTCAGACGAGAAGATAAGTGGTTGCCAGCCTGCCGGCAAATCGTGGCATCAGTTCGGCGCGGTACCGGGGCCGAAGAAGCGCCGCCAGAGCAGGTTCAGCCGGGCGGTCAGGCGGCTTTCCTGCGCCTCGCGCAGCAGCCGGCGGTTGATCGTGTTCTTCTCGTCGGCGCTGTAGGTGATCCAGCGGCCGATCTCCTCCGCCGTGCGACCGCAGCCGGCGCAGCGCCCGTCGCCATCCAGCCGGCATACCGCTTGGCAGGGACTCATGGTCAGCAGGCGGTCGGTATTAAGGTCGGCGGGATCGTGCTGCATCGCGCGTCAGTCGGGGACGGTGATGCCGCGCCGCAGGCAGGCCGCGGTCAGGGTATTGCTGAGCAGGCAGGCGATGGTCATCGGCCCGACGCCGCCCGGCACCGGGGTGATGGCACCGGCCACGCGGGAGACATCCTCGAAATCGACATCGCCGACCAGCCGGGTCTTGCCGTCCTCCTTCGGGATACGGTTGATACCGACATCGATGACCGCCGCCCCCGGCTTCACCCAGTCGGCCGTCACCATCTGCGGCCGGCCAACGGCGGCCACCAGGATGTCGGCGTTGTGACAGACGGCGGGCAGGTCGCGGGTGCGCGAATGGGCGATGGTGACGGTGCAGCTCTCGCGCAGCAGCAACTGCGCCATCGGCTTGCCGACGATGTTGGAGCGGCCGATTACCACGGCGTTCAGGCCGGAAAGGTTGCCCAGATAATGCTTCAGCAGCATCAGGCAGCCCAGCGGCGTGCAGGGCACCATGCCGGGCAGGCCGGTCGCCAGCCGCCCGGCATTCACGACATGGAAGCCGTCCACATCCTTGTCGGGGTGGATGGCGTTGATGATGGCGTCGGAATCGATCTGCGCGGGCAGGGGCAACTGCACCAGGATGCCATCGACCGCCGGGTCTTCGTTGAGTTGCAGGACCAGCGCCAGCAGCTCCTCCTGCGAGGTGGTGTCGGGCAGTCGGTGCTCGTAGGAGTTCATGCCCGCCTCGACGGTCATCTTGCCCTTGTTGCGGACATAGACCTCGCTGGCCGGATCGTTGCCGACCAGCACCACGGCGAGGCCGGGCACCACGGAGTCGCGCTGCTTCAGGAGGGCAGCCTTGCGGGCGACCTCGGCGCGCAGGGTGGCGGCGAAGCCCTTGCCGTCAATCAGGGTTGGGGTATCGCTCATGCTATCGTCTCCAGCCAGTCGGTCAGGCGCCGCATCAATAGACCGGAATCGCCCGCGATTTCGACCGTTTTCCGACGGTCGGTCGCCCCCAGCACAATCGACAGGTCGGATTTCGGCAGTTTCCAGTTTTTCGCCAGCAGTTTCAGCAGGGCGGCGTTCGCCTTGCCATCCTCCGGCGGGGCGGTGACGCCGATCTTCAGGCTGACGCCGCCGGCATCGTCCGCGATCAGCCCCTGGATGCGGTCAGCTGCCGCTTTAGGTGTCAGCCGGATACGGGCACGCAGCCCATCCGGCACGGTGGTGAAGGGCGACGGCAGGCTCAGGCCAGGTACTCGAACATCAGGTTCTTCAGGAACACCAGCAGCAGGATCAGCACGATCGGCGAGATGTCGATACCGCCCAGATTGGGCAGGATCTGGCGGATTGGCCGCAGCGCCGGCTCGGTGATGCGATACAGGAAATCGCCGATCATATAGACGACGCGGTTCGACGTGTTCACCACGTTGAAGGCGACCAGCCAACTGAGAATCGCGGAGATGATCAGCGCCCAGATATAGAGCGAAATAATCGTATCGACCAAAGCCAGGAAGGAATACATCGGATCACGCCATGAGTAGGGGGAAGCCCTAGGGAAGGTAGGGGGTTGGACGTCACTGCGCAAGGGCAAGCCGGCGATATCCCCCTATCCTACGCGTTGAAGTAATTCGC
>NZ_JAKUSO010000027.1:0-43205 GCF_022449305.1 Oceanibaculum sp.
GACTTGCTCTACGTGCCTGGCGGCACTGACGTTCTGGAGGGCGGTATGAATGCCGTCTCGCTGGAAGCCGGTGCGGGCAATGACGTGCTGCGCGGCGGCAAGGGCTTCGATTCGATCGTTGGCGGCGATGGCGACGACACGCTGTATTCCGGGCTTGGCCAGGACACGCTGACCGGCGGCTCGGGGGCGGACGTGTTCGTGCTGCGCGGCGCGGATGCCAACTTCCCCGGCGCGCTGAAGACGCCGACCATCACCGACTTCGTGGCCGGCAGCGACCGTGTCGCCATCGAGGGGGCGAGCGATGCCGACATCACCACCGCGCTGGCGGGGCAGACCACGGTCGAGGGCGGCGTATCCTTCACGATCGCGGGGGCGACCATCACCGTGAAGGGCAGCGGCCTGACCACGCTGAGCACGGCCAATGTCGTGACCACCGCTACGGTGGACCAGGCGCCGGTCGCGGGGCAGACGCTGACGCTGACGACGGCGACCGACGTGATCACCGGCGGCGAGGGCAATGACACCATCATCGGCGAGTTCACCGGCACGACCACGGTGAACGCGGCCGACCAGATCGATGGCGGTGCGGGCACCGACACGCTGAAGCTCTATGGCACGCCGGGCAACTTCCCGGCCGGTACGAAGAATATCGAGGTGCTGAACTACGTCACCCCGGGCAACAACGACATCAATCTGGGCACGGCGAGCGCGCCCTCGGGCGTCACCCGGGTGCAGGTCGACCAGGTGAATGCGACCGGCGGCAAGTCGATCACCACGACCGGCTATAATGGCGTGACGCTGGACCTGGCGACGCTGAACAATGGCAGTGCGGGTGGCGCGCTGACCTGGGCGGCCAGCACCACCGACACGACGCTGAACCTGGAGCTGTCGGGCTACAGCAACGCGACGGCGCAGAACCTGACCATCACCGGGGCGGCGGCGACCACGCTGAACGTCACCACCGACACGGCGGCCAGCAAGATCGCCACGCTGACCGGTCCGGCGACGGCCACCACGGTGAACCTGACGGCGGGCTCGGGCGCCACCCTGTCGGTCACCTCGCTGGCGGCCTCGGCGGCCAAGACGGTGAATGTCTCGGGCGCGGGCAAGGCGACGATCTCCGGCTCCGACCTGGCGGCGACGGTGACAGTCGATGCCTCGGCCAACAGCGGCGGCGTTGCCTATACCGGCGAGGCCGGCTCGACCCTGACCTTCAAGGGCGGCTCGGGGTCGGACCAGGTGACGGCGGCGGTTGCCGACCTGACCACGGCGGACGCGCTGGATGGCGGGGCGGGCAGCGATGCGCTGGCCCTGTCGACGGCGGCGACGCTGACCTCCAAGTCTGCTGCGGCCGGCGTGAATGATGCGGTGAACTTCGAGAGCCTGGTCGTGACCACCGGCAACAACCAGGTCGATGTCGGGTTCATCACCAATGGCATCGCCAACTTCAAGACCAGCGGCAATGCCACGCTGACGGCGACCAACTCGCTGTCGACCACGACCTATACCGTCGATAACAGCGCGGGCAACACCGGCACGGTGTCGATCGGCAACAAGGTGGGCGAGATCAGCACCGCGATCACGCTGGATGCGGGCTCTGCGACGGCGGCGAAGACGCTGACCAACCTGACGCTGTCGGGGGCGACCAGCGTGTCGCTGGTGTCGACCGGTACCGGCACGGGGGCGGCGAACGTGATCACCACGCTGGCCAATGCCGACAACTCGGTAATCACCATCACCGGCTCGAAGGATCTGACGATCACCAACGCCATTGCCGGCACGGCGACCGGCTCGAAGGTGGATGCGTCTGCCTTCACCGGCAAGCTGACCCTCACCGGCTCGGCCCAGGCCGATGTGATCACCGGCGGCACCGCGGCGGACTCGCTGCTCGGCGGGGCCGGCGACGACACGATCAGCAGCG
The DNA here is from genome assembly GCF_022449305.1 of Oceanibaculum sp. Taxonomy (NCBI): domain Bacteria; kingdom Pseudomonadati; phylum Pseudomonadota; class Alphaproteobacteria; order Rhodospirillales; family Oceanibaculaceae; genus Oceanibaculum; species Oceanibaculum sp. Next base: position 1,922 of record NZ_JAKUSO010000027.1, read on the forward strand.
GCGATGGCAGCGACTATATCTCCAGCGGGGCCGGTGCCGATGTGATCACCACCGGGGCGGGCAATGACCTGGTGGAGCTGACGGCGAATGCGGCGGTGCTGACCTTCGCGACGGTGACGGACTTCGCGGCGGGCGATGCGCTGTCCTTCGCCAACAAGGGCACGGAGACCTTCAACAGCGCGGCGGTCAGCCTGGGCGGCGGCTCGACGCTGACCGACTATATGAACGCGGCGGCGGCCGGCAATGGCGGCACCAACGGCATCGTCCGCTGGTTCCAGTTCGAGGGGAACACCTATGTCGTGCAGGACCTCTCGGCCGGCGCCACCTTCGTGGCCAACACCGACCGCGCGATCAAGCTCACCGGCCTGATTGACCTCTCCACCGCCACACTCTCCACCGCCAACAACACACTCACAAACGGCAGCAGCAACACCGGCACCACCGCCCTCATCGTCAACCAGACCATCACAGGTACCGCAGGCGCCGACAACCTCAGCGGCGGTGCGGGCAACGACACCATTACCGGCCTTGGCGACAACGATACGCTGAGCGGCGGCGACGGCAATGACAGTATTGACGGCGGCACCGGGAATGATTCGATAAGCGGCGGCGATGGCAATGACACCATCATCGGTGGTGCCGGGATCGATGATATGAATGGCGACACCGGCGTCGACACCTTCGTCTATACGGGTGTGGACCAGGGCGGTGCCGTGGGTGCCGGCGGTGTGTTCGCGAACGGTGATAGCATCAGCAGCTTCACTGCCAGCGGCGCGGCCGGGGCGGTGGACCGGCTCGACTTCACCAACATCACGAACATCCAGAATGTGGTTGCCGGCCAGGCCTCGTTCGAATCGGTTGCCTCCGGCTCCGCGACGGGCACCAACACGGTCATCTTCATCAATAACGCCACCGCTGCTGACCTGACCAATACGGGCAACGTCATCGCCGCCATCGGCAATTTCAGCGGCAATGCGGCGGGCTTCGGGGCGGGCGATGTGCATATCTTCATCGTCGGCAATGGCGCCGGCACCCAGTTCGGCATCTATGCCTATACGGAAGCCGACGGCGCCGCGACGAACGACCAGTCCGACTACCGTCTGCTGGGTACGGTAAATAACAGCGTCGCCGGCTTCGACGGCGACAACATCGTCTAAGCGGTTTCCGTAAGGCTGGTTACACGAAGCGACGAAAGACGATCCCCGCCTCCTTGCCGGAGGCGGGGATTTTCTTTTGCAGAAAGCCTGCCTGTAGTTCCGCGCCCTTCCCTGAACCGGCGAAAGGGGCTAAGAGCGTTCGCACAGAACGACGCCAGAGGGAGCAACCAGACATGCGCCAGTACAAAATCGCCGCCATTCCCGCCGATGGCATCGGGCCGGAAGTCATCGAGGCCGGTGTTGCGGTGCTGCAGGCGCTGGCGCAGCGCGCGGGCGATTTCGCGCTCGCCGTCGAGAATTTCGACTGGGGTTCGGACTATTACAAGAAGCATGGCGTGATGATGCCGGCGGACGGGCTGGACCGGCTGAAGCCGTTCGACGCAATCTATTTCGGCGCGGTCGGCGCGCCTGACGTGCCGGATCACATCACCCTGTGGGGGCTGCGCCTGCCGATCTGCCAGGGCTTCGACCAGTACGCCAATGTTCGCCCGACGCGCATCCTGCCGGGCATCGCCTCGCCGCTGCGCAATGCCGGGCCGGGGGATCTGGACTGGGTGATCGTGCGCGAGAATTCGGAAGGCGAATATTCCGGCCATGGCGGGCGGGCGCACAAGGGCCTGCCGGAAGAGGTCGGCACGGAGGTTGCCATCTTCACGCGCGTCGGTGTGACCCGTATCATGCGCTATGCTTTCAAGCTGGCTCAGGCACGGCCGCGCAAGCTGCTGACCGTGGTGACCAAGTCGAACGCGCAGCGCCACGGCATGGTGATGTGGGATGAGATCGCCGCCGAAGTGGCGAAGGAATTCCCGGACGTGACCTGGGACAAGATGCTGGTCGATGCGATGACCGTGCGCATGACGCTGAAGCCGCAGAGCCTGGACACCATCGTCGCCACCAATCTGCATGCCGACATATTGTCCGATCTGGCGGGCGCGCTGGCCGGCAGCCTGGGCGTGGCGCCGACCGCGAACATCGACCCGGAGCGGCGCTTCCCCTCCATGTTCGAGCCGATCCACGGCTCCGCCTTCGACATCACCGGCAAGGGCATCGCCAACCCGGTCGCCACCTTCTGGACCGCAGCACAGATGCTGGAGCATCTGGGTGAAGGCGCTGCCGCCGCGCGGTTGATGACAGCGGTGGAGCAGGTCTGCGCGGCCGGCATCCTGACGCCGGATGTCGGCGGCAAGGCCACCACGCGGGAGGTCACCGACGCGGTGATTGGCGCGATCCGCGGGGCGAATGCCTGAGAAGGAGTAGCTTTCCTTCTTTTCTGTGACACTTGGTCACTCGGAATGCCAATGACTTGCACTTTCGTCGCGGCGGGTGCTATTCGGCAGGGGTAGGGCAGGCATCGGCCTGCCGTCCCGTCTTTCCAGGACAACCGCAAGTGACAGAAGGCATCGCGCCGGACCGGATCGTCCCCACCAGCACCCTTGCGCCGCAGGGCCGCACGGGACGGCTGCGCGGTAGCCTGTCGGTATGGCCGGTGATCTCGGTCGTGATCGCGCTGCTGGTGGCGGTGCCGGTTCTCGTGGTCGGCGGGCATGTGTTCCAGCCGGCCGGCGATGTCTGGCGGCATCTCGCCGATACCGTGCTGTGGGATTATGTGCGCAACACGCTGGTGCTGCTGCTGGGCGTCGGCGCCGGCGTCGCGGTGATCGGCGTCGGCACGGCCTGGCTGGTCACCATGTGCCGCTTCCCCGGCGGACGGCTGTTCGAGTGGCTTCTGCTGCTGCCGCTGGCCTTTCCCGCCTATGTGCTGGCCTATGTCTATACCTACCTGCTGCAGTCCGGCGGGCCGGCGCAGGTGGCGCTGCGCGAGATGACCGGCTGGCGCTATGGCGATTACTGGTTTCCGGAGGTCTATTCCATCGAGGGCGCCATCGCGATGTTCGCGCTGGTGCTCTACCCCTATGTCTACCTGCTGGCGCGGGCCGCCTTCCTGTCGCAGTCGATCTGCGTGCTGGAGGTCAGCCGCACGCTGGGCTGCGGGCCGTGGCGCAGCTTCTTCCGCGTGGCGATTCCGCTGGCACGGCCGGCGATCATCGGCGGCGTCACGCTGGCGCTGATGGAGACCATGGCCGATTTCGCCACGGTGCAGTATTTCGCGGTGAACACCTTCACCACCGGCATTTACCGCACCTGGTTCGGGCTGGGCGACCGGGTGGCGGCGGCGCAGCTGTCGGCGGTGCTGCTGGCGCTGGTGCTGGGGCTGCTGCTGCTGGAGCGGCTGTCGCGTGGCGAGGCGCGCTATCACCACACCTCGGGCCGTTACACCCATATCTCGCCGGTGTCCTTGCGCGGCTGGAAAGCGGCGCTGGCGATGCTGGCCTGTGCCCTGCCGATCCTGCTGGGCGCCGTGCTGCCGGCCGCCGTGCTGCTGGAGATGCATCTGTCGGTCGGCGACCCCTATTTCGGCAGCCGCTTCATCGGCTATGCCGTGAACAGCTTCGTCGTTGCCGGCCTGGCGGCGGTGCTGGCGGTCATGCTGTCGCTGCTGATCGCCTATGGCCAGCGCCTGAAGCCCTCGCCGTTGGTGCGCGGTGCGGCGCGGGTGGCCGCACTGGGCTATGCCGTGCCGGGGTCGGTCATCGCGGTCGGCATCCTGATTCCGCTGGCGACCTTTGATAATGCGCTGGATGGCTGGATGCGCTCCTCCTTCGGCCTTTCGACCGGCCTGCTGCTGAGCGGCACCATCGCGGCCCTGCTCTATGCCTATGTGGTGCGCTTCCTGGCGGTGTCGCTGAATGCGGTGGATGCGGGGCTGGCCAAGGTGACGCCCAGCATGGACCAGGCTGCGCGTACGCTGGGCAAGGGGCCGGGGCGCACGATCTGGCAGGTGCATGTGCCGATGATCAGCGGCAGCGTGCTGACCGCCGGTCTGATCGTCTTCGTCGATGTGATGAAGGAACTGCCGGCGACCCTGATCATCCGGCCGTTCAATTTCGATACGCTGGCGATCCGGGTCTATAATCTGGCCTCGGACGAGCGGCTGGAGCAGGCCTCCACCGGGTCGCTCGCCATCGTGCTGGTCGGCATGGTGCCTGTCATCCTGCTCAGCCTGATGATCGCCCGCTCCCGGCCCGGACAGCGGTAGGAAGACAAAAGAAAAGGGCGCGTCCCTGAGGACACGCCCTTTCCGGTACCGCAAGGATGGTAGGTTACTTCCAGCCGGCCTGATCGGTGATCTGCAGCGCCTTGGTGTTGTTCATCGCGAAGACATCGGCGTTCAGCTTGTCCTGCTTGAACTCGCCCCAGCTCTTCAGCGTGTCGTTCCAGGCCACACCCGGGACCGCGGGGTACTCGTAATTGCCCTCGGCGAAGTACTGCTGGGCTTCCGCCGTGGTCAGGTACTCCAGGAACTTGATGGCGTTTTCCTTGTTTGGCGCGGTCTTCACGACACCGGCGCCGCTGATGTTCACATGGGTACCGCGACCGTCCTGGTTCGGGAAGATCACGCCAACCTTGGAAGCAGCTTCCTGATCCTCAGGCTTGCCGTTGATCATCTGGCCCAGATAGTAGGTGTTCGAGACCGCGATGTCGGCTTCACCTGCCGCCACGGCGCGGATCTGGTCGCGGTCGCCGCCCTTCGGCGCGCGCGCCAGGTTGGCGACGACACCCTTCGACCATTCCAGCGTCTTTTCCGGGCCGTGCGCGGCCAGCATCGAGCCGACCAGCGACTGGTTATAGATGTTGGTAGAGGAGCGGATCGCCAGCTTGCCCTTCCATTTCGGGTCAGCCAGATCCTCATAGGTGCTGATATCCGTCGGCTTCACCCGGTCCTTGGCGTAGATGATGACGCGGGCGCGCGTGGACAGGCCGAACCAGTGGCCCTGCGGGTCGCGCAGATTGGCGGGGATCGCCTTCTCCAGCACCTCGGACTTGATCGGCTGCAGCACGCCGGCTTCCTCGGCACGGACCAGGCGACCGGCATCGACGGTGATCAGCAGGTCGGCCGGGCTGTTCTGGCCCTCGGCCTTGATGCGCTCGATCAGCTGGTCGGCCTTCGCCTCGATCAGATTGACCTTGATGCCGGTCTGCTTGGTGAAGTTCTGGTACAGCGCATCGTCGGTATCGTAATGCCGCGCGGAATAGACATTCACCTCGGCGGCCTGCGCCATGGACGGAACGAACCCGGTTCCCAGCGCAACGATGCCGACGCCGGCGCCCAGCGCCAGCTTGTGGAAGAGAGTACGCATGTGGCAGACCTCCTAACGTCTCGTCTGTCACCCGCAGTTTGCGAGTGACTTTCACTACCCTATAAAGGCGCAGCAAATACCAGTGCAAGCGCTATTCACTTGCGTTCTCGATTTCTGTCATTGCCCTCATTCCGGCGCATTCCCATCTCAGAAAATGACGGCACGGATTTTCCGTTCGACAGCAGGGGGATGGAGGCAGCATGCAGCGCCGGTTCCGGTTCTCTAATACCGTTCACATTTTCGTGATCACCCTGCTGGTGGGGCTGGCGGGCTGTGCCTCGACCGGCCCGACGGACAATCCGCTGCGCCGCAGCCTCACCTGGTTCAGCTATCTGGGCGGTGACGATCTGCGCACCACATGCCAGCCCGGATCGCCGGAGCGCTACCGCTTCGTCTATAACGCCCGCGCGGAAGAGCAGATCCGGACCTATGACATCATCGTCGGTCCGTCCGGTGCGGGGCGGCTCGAATCCCATGTCCTCACCAATGGCGATCTCGACAGGCTGTCGGTGGTCGATCCGCTGCGTCCCTGGCGCGGCGAGGAGGCGGAGGTGATGGTCGGCACGGCGGAAATCAATGCCCTGCGGTCGGCGCTGACGGCCAGCGGCTTCGACCAGCCGGCGCCGCGCGGGACCTTCCTGCGCTCCGACGATTTCTACTGGATTGTCAGCGCCTGCCGGGATGGCGCCTTCCGCTTCAACGCCTATCGCCGCGACATGCCGTCCTTTGAGGCCATCCGCTTCGATGCGCCGCTCTTCGCGATGGACCCGCTGACGCGGCAAGTGGCGGTGAACCCGCCGCGCGAACTGAATCTCGCCCCGTTCCTCAGCGCCCAGCAGAAGTCGCGCCTGGCGCCGGGCGTGCACGGCTCGCCGCCCTGGCAGGTGCAGGTTGGCGAGAACGGTCTGAAGACCGGGCTGTTCGATTAGGCTTGTGAATCTGAAAGGTCGCGCATCCGGGGCATGCAGCGGGAGGGGTTCGACAGGATAGGGCTTTTGCGCTATCGCATCCCTCGTGCCTGATTCATCTTCCGATAGTTCCGCTGCGGCGGAAACCCAGTACCGGCCCTTCGGCTCTGGTGCGCGTGCCTTCCGGGGCGGCGCCATCGATGCGCTCGGCTTGCCGGCGCTGGTGCTGGGGGCCTCCTATCTGGGCTTCGGCTCACTGGTGCGCGAAAGCGGCTACAGCCTGACCCTTGGATTGTTCTCCACCATGACCGGCTGGGCGCTGCCCGGTCAGGTGGTGCTGATCGAGCTGATGGCGCTGGGCAGTTCGCTGTTCGCCATCTGCCTTGCCGTGGCGATGACCAACATGCGCCTGCTGCCGATGGCGGTAACGCTGACGCCGGTGCTGCGCGTGCCGGGGCGGGCCAGTTGGCGCTATTACCTGGCGGCGCATTTCTGCGCGGTGACGGCCTGGGTGTTCACCATGCGGCGCGCACCCTCCCTGCCGCCGGAGGAGCGGCTGTCCTATTTCCTGGGCTTCGGGGCCATGGTGTGGGCGGCCTCCATGATCGGCACGGCGACGGGCTATCTGCTCTCTGCCACGGTGCCGATGCAGGTGTCGCTGGGGCTGGTGTTCCTGAACCCGATCTATTTCATGCTGATGTTCATGGGCGATCTGGGCCAGCGTTCGCGCGTGCTGTCGCTTCTGATCGGCGTTGCCGCCGGGCCGCTGCTGTTCCAGATCGATGCCGACTGGGGGCTTATGATCGCTGGCCTCGGCGCCGGCACGCTGGGCTTCTATATCGACCGCTGGCTGCCGCGGAAGGGCAGCGGGAAGGGCAGCCATGGCTGAGGCGCTCAGCACATACTGGCCCTATTTCGTGGTCCTGGCGGGCGGTCTCGTCACCTATGGCATCCGCGTGTTCGGCGTGGCGCTGGCCGGCCGCATCTCCGTGGACAGCCAGGTGTTCCAGTGGGTCGGCTGCATCGCCTACGGGCTGCTGGCGGCGCTGATCGCACGGATGATCCTGATGCCGGTCGGCGTTCTGCAGGAAGCGCCGCTGGTCTTCCGCATCGCCGGCACGGCGGCGGCGCTGGCGGCCTTCTTCCTGGTGCGGCGCAACGTGTTCGCCGGCTGCATCGCCGGTGTGGGAACGCTGATCGCGCTCACCGCCATCTTTGGCCTGGAGTAGCCGATGCCCTCGGCGCTTGCGTTGCGCATGGCGGCTTTCTATGGCGCTTATTTCACGGTGGCCGGCATCTATCTGCCGTTCTGGCCGGTCTGGCTTGCCCACCGCGAGATGAACCCGACGGAGATTGGCGTGCTGCTGGCCGTCGGCTCCATCGTGAAGATCGTCGCCAACCTGTTCTTCGCCCGCATCGCCGACCGTACCGGGCGGACGAAGCTGGTGGTGATCGGCCTCGGCGTTGCCAGCACGCTGACGCTGGCTGCCTTCGGGCTGGTCGGTGGCTTTGCCGCCTTCCTCCTGCTGTCGCTGCTGGTCGGCGCGGTGTTCTCGCCGATGATGCCGCTGGGCGAGAGCATCACCCTGCGGCAGGCCCGCGCCGGGCGCATCGATTACGGGCGGGTGCGGCTGTGGGGCTCGATCACCTTCATGGTCATCACGGTGATCGCCGGCTGGCTGATTGGCCTCTATGGGGCAGGCGTCATCCATGTGCTTGTGGTGGCTGCCGCGATTGCCACCTTCCTCACCACGCTGAGCCTGCCGGCTGATGCCGGCCGCATGGCGGCACCGCGCAAGGGGGCGGCGCTGGCACTGGCGCGGCATCCGTCATTCCTCCTGTTCCTGCTGGCGGCCTCGGCGGCGCAGGCGAGCCATGCCGTCTATTACGGCTTCTCCGCCCTGCACTGGCGGGCCAGCGGCCTGTCGGAGACGGTGATCGGGCTGCTCTGGGCCGAGGGGGTGATTGCCGAGATCCTGCTGTTCGCGGTCGGTGCGCGGGTGACCGCCCGCATCGGCCCGGCGGCACTGCTGGCACTGGCCGGCGCGGCGGGCCTGCTGCGCTGGGGCGTGTCGGCGGAGACGACGGCGCTGTGGGTGCTGGCCATCGTGCAGTTGCTGCACGCCGTTACCTTCGGTGCGGCGCATCTGGCGGCGATGGCCTTCCTGACCCGTGCCGTGCCGGACAACCTGTCGGCGACGGCGCAGAGCCTCTATGCCGGTATGGTGTCGGGCGTGGCCTTCGGCATGGCAATGCCGCTGTCCGGCTGGCTCTATGGCCAGACCGGCGGCGGTGCTTTCTACCTGTCGGTCGTGCTGTCGCTGCTGGCGCTGCTGGCGGCGCTCGCCCTGCGCCGCCGCTGGGACGGCAGGGCGTTGCTGAAGGAGGCCGACTGACCCGCGCCGGTTAGTGCGCAGCCTCCCAATCGTCGCCGACACCGGCCTCGGCGACCAGCGGCACGGACAGCTCCAGCACCGGGCGGGTGGCACCCTCCATGACTTCGCGCACCAGCGCCGAGGTCTTCTCGATCTCCGCCTCCGGTACCTCGAACAGCAGTTCGTCATGCACCTGCAGCAGCATGCGGGCCTTGAGACTGGCCTTCTCCAGTGCGGCGGGAAGGCGGATCATCGCGCGCTTGATGATGTCGGCCGCCGTGCCCTGGATCGGCGCGTTGATCGCCTGGCGTTCGGCGAAGGCGCGCCGGGCCGGGTTCTTGTCGGTGATGCCGGGCACGTGGCAGCGCCGGCCGAACAGGGTGGTGACGTAACCCTGCTTCTTCGCCTCCGCCTTGGCCCGGTCCATATAGTCGCGGATGCCCGGATAGCGCTCGAAATAGGCGCGGATATAGGCTGCCGCCTCGCCCTGCTCGACGCCAAGCTGGCGGGCCAAGCCGAAGCCCGAGATGCCGTAGATGATGCCGAAATTGATCGCCTTGGCCTTGCGCCGCGTCATCGGGTCCATCTGGTCGAGCGGCACGCCGAACACCTGGCTGGCGGTCATGGCGTGAATGTCGATGCCATCACGGAAGGCCTGGCGCAGCGCCTCGATGCCGCCGATATCGGCGACGATGCGCAGCTCGATCTGCGAGTAATCGACCGACAGCAGCCTGTGCCCCTTCTCGGCGACGAAGGCGCGGCGGATGCGCCGCCCTTCCTCGGTGCGGACCGGGATGTTCTGCACGTTCGGATCGGAGGAGGAAAGGCGCCCTGTACTGGTTGCCGCCATGGCGAAGGCGGTGTGCACACGCCCCGTCTCCGGGTTTATCTGCTCGACCAGCGTGTCGGCATAGGTGGATTTCAGCTTGGCAAGCTGGCGCCATTCCAGGATTTTCGCCGGCAGGTCGTGCTGCGTGGCCAGTGCCTCCAGCACCTCGGCGCCGGTAGCATAGGCGCCGGTCTTGCCCTTCTTGCCGCCCTGCAGTCCCAGCTCGTCGAACAGGATCTCGCCCAGCTGCTTGGGCGAGCCGATGTTGAACTCGCGGCCCGCCAGCTTGTAGATGTCCAGCTCGTATTCGCCCATGCGGCGCGCGAAATCCTTCGACAGGTCGGCCAGCACCTCGCGGTCCACCTTGATGCCGGCGCGTTCCATCTCGCCGATGATCGGCACCAGCGGGCGTTCCACCGTCTCGTACAGCGTCAGCACATGCGATTCGCGCAGGCGCGGCTTCAGCAGCCGGTGCAGCCGCCCGGTGATGTCGGCATCCTCGGCGGCATACTCGGTTGCCTTGTCCAGCGGCACCTTGTCGAAGGTCACCTGGTCCTTGCCGCTGCCCGCGACCTCCTTGAAGGGGATGGTCTTGTGGTCGAGATGCAGCTCCGCCAGCTCGTCCATGCCGTGGCCGTGCAGCCCGCCTTCCAGCACGTAGGAGATCAGCATGCTGTCATCCACCGGCGCCACCTCGATGCCGTGGCGGCGGAAGATCAGCCAGTCATATTTCATGTTATGGCCGACCTTCAGGACCGACGAATCCTCCAGCATCGGCTTCAGCAGCTCCAGCGCGCGCTTCTTGTCGATCTGCTTCGGCCGCTCGGTGGGGGCGTCCAGCAGATTGCCCTGATCCGCGCCATCGCCGGCCCCGTGCCCGACTGGGATGTAGCAGGCCTTGCCCGCCTCGACCGACAGCGAGATGCCGACCAGCTTCGCCGACATGGCATTCAGCGAGGTGGTCTCGGTATCGACCGCGACCGTGCCGGCCTCCATAGCGGCGGCGATCCAGCGCTTCAGGTCGGCCTCCTCGACCACGGTTTCATAGGCGGTCTCCGACGGGGCGATCTCGGCGGCCATGCCGAGGCTGGACGGGGCCTCGCCCTCCTGCACTTCCAGCGCCTGCAGCCGGGCGACCAGCCGCTTGAAGTTATTCTCCTCGAAGAAGGACAGCAGGGTGGCGTGCTCCGGGTCCTTCACCTCCAGCTGATCGACGCTCACTTCCAGCGGCACGTCGTCGCGCAGCTTCACCAGCTCGCGGGAGATGCGGGCCTGCTCGGCATACTCGATCAGGCTTTCGCGGCGCTTGGGCTGCTTGATTTCCGTGGCGCGCGCCAGCAGCGTTTCCAGGTCGCCATAGTCGGTGATGAGCTGCGCTGCCGTCTTCACGCCGATGCCCGGCACGCCCGGCACGTTATCGACCGAATCGCCAGCCAGCGACTGCACATCCACCACCTTGTCCGGGGCGACGCCGAATTTCTCCATCACCTCGTCCGGGCCGATGGGCCGGTTCTTGATCGGGTCCAGCATGGTGACACCGTCGCGCACCAGCTGCATGAGATCCTTGTCGGAGGAGACGATGACGACATCCATCCCCTTCGCGCGCGCCTCCTTCGCGTAGGTGGCGATAAGGTCGTCCGCCTCGAAGCCCGGCATCTCGATGGACGGCACGTTGAAGGCCCGCACCGCGTCGCGGATGATCGCGAACTGGGGGCGCAGATCCTCCGGCGGTTCCGGGCGCTGCGCCTTGTAGGCGGGGTAAATCTCGTTGCGGAAGGTCTCGCGTGCCGAATCGAAGATCACCGCCAGATGCTGCGCGTCGATCTCCTCCACCAGCTTCATCAGCATGGCGGTGAAGCCGAACACCGCGTTCACCGGCGTGCCGTCGCCCCGGTTCATCGGCGGCAGCGCGTGATAGGCGCGGAAGATGTAGCCCGACCCGTCGATCAGGTAGAGCGTGTTCTTCACCACCTCGGGCGAGAGAATGTCGGGCGTGGCGTCTGTCGATGCATCGGTCATGGGGCCGGCCGGCTTTCAGTCTGGCGGAAGAAGCGTCCTCAACTTTAGTCCGCTAATCACTGCAAGCAAGGCGTACGGCGTTTGTCGGGATCAACGGTTGTTGTCAAACCATTCTGTCATGCCCGGACTTGATCCCATGGGCGTCTTGGGCATCCAGAGGCGGTGCTCTGCCTGAAACGTCTCAGACCGTGGCCCCTGGATTGCCGGGTCAAGCCCGGCAATGACAGGTTGAGACGTCGCGCCGCCTTTCGCGATCTGCTATGAACGGCCATCATTCAATCAGGGAGGAGGGGAGCGATGCATCCCAAGGGGCATGTGGCGCTGGTGACCGGCGGCGGTTCCGGTCTGGGCGCGGCGACCGCGCGGCTGCTGGCGAAAGAGGGCGCGAAGGTCGCGGTGCTGGATGTGAATGCCGAAAGTGCGGCTAAGGTCGCCGCCGAGATCGGCGGCATCGGCATCGGCTGCGACGTCTCCAGCGCGGAGGCCGGCGAGAAGGCGGTGGCGGAAGTGGTCGCCAGGCTGGGCGCGCCGCGCATCGTGGTGAATTGCGCCGGTATCGTGCGCGGAGCGCGCATCGTCGGCAAGGACGGCCCGTCCGACCTCGACACCTTCCGCAAGGTGATCGAGGTGAACCTGATCGGCACCTACAACATGATCCGCCTGACCGCCGCCGAGATGGCGAAGCTGGAGCCGTTGGCGGATGGCGAGCGGGGTGTCATCACCATGACCTCCTCGGTTGCGGCCTATGACGGGCAGATCGGCCAGGCGGCCTATTCCGCCTCCAAGGGTGGCATCGCCGGGCTGGTGCTGCCGGCGGCGCGCGACCTGGCGCGCAGCGGCATCCGCGTGATGGCGATTGCCCCCGGCCTGTTCCAGACGCCGATGATGGCCAGCCTGCCGGCCGAGGTGCAGGAGAGCCTGGGCAAGTCCACGCCCTTCCCGCAGCGCCTGGGCACGGCCGAGGAATATGCCGATCTGGTGCTGGCGATCTGCAACAACATCATGCTGAATGGCGAGACCATCCGCCTCGACGGCGCGGTACGCCTCGCCCCGCGCTGATTTTCAGCGCTACGTCATCAGCCAGCCGCCGGCGACATCGACGGTCTGGCCGGTGACGAAGCGGGCCTGATCGGAGGTGAGGAACAGCGCCATGTCGGCGACCTCCGAGGGCTGGCCGAGGCGGCGCAGCGCCGTCTCGCCGGCAATGGCCTCGTTCACCGCCGGGTTGACGCCGCGCATCAGCGGCGTATCGATGCGGCCCGGCGCGATGGCATTCACGGTGATGCCATAGGGGCCAAGCTCCCCCGCCAGATGCCGGGTGAAACCGATCACCCCGGCCTTGGTGGTGGAGTAATGGACGCCGACGAAGTCGCAATAGGATTTCCCGGCGACCGAGGCCATGTTGACGATGCTGCCGCGCCCGCGCTGCTTCATGCCGGGCGTCACCAGCCGGGTGAGGTTGAAGCAGCCGGTCAGGTTCACATCCAGCACGCGGCGCCATTCCTCCGGGTCCATCTCCCAGACCTCATGGCGGCGGCCCTCATGCTTGGGCGAGATGCCGGCATTGTTTACCAGGATATCGACGGGGTCGAGCGCGCCCTCGATCTCGGTGACGGCTTCCCGCATCGCCTCAAAGTCGCCGACATCGCCGGCCAGCCCTATGGCGGTGGTACCTGCCGCCGCCAGCTTTCCGGCAGCCGCCGTGACATCCTCCTTTCCGAGATCGACCAGCGCGACTTTCGCGCCCTGCGCGGCGAAGGCTTCCGCGATGGCGAAGCCTATACCGCGCGCCGCCCCCGTCACCAGCACGGTGCGGTTCTTGTGACTGCCCATTTCCCCTCCCTTGCGCCCTTCCAGCAGGGCTTGCCGGCCCTGCATGGAGTGCTGTTGTACAGCGTCGTTCTATCGGTTTAGCATCGCCCCCGTAAGCGCCAACCCACAAGTGGAGAAAGCGAGCGCGATGGGAGGAGAAAAGGGGACGATTGCCGTCATCGGCAGCGGGCTGATCGGGCGGGCCTGGTCGATCTGCTTCGCGCGGGCCGGGCACAAGGTGAAGCTTCACGATGTCAGCAAGCCGGCGCTGGATGCCGCCCTCGGGCTGATCGACGGCGCGCTGAAGGAACTGCACGAGAGCGGGTTGCTGGACGACCCGGCCGCCGCGAAGGCGCGGATATCGACCGCCGCGACGCTGGAGGAGGCGCTGGAGGGCGCGGTCTTCGTACAGGAAAATGTGAAGGAGACGGAGGAGGCGAAGCAGGAAATCTTCGCCGCGATGGACCGCCTCGCCGATCCCGCCGCCATCCTTGCCTCATCCTCCTCCAACATCCGCGCCTCGCTCTTCACGGAAAATCTCGCGGGCCGGGCGCGCTGCCTGGTGGCGCATCCGGCCAACCCGCCGCATCTGGTGCCCATCGTCGAGCTGTCGCCGGCTCCCTGGACCGATCCCGATGTGGTGGCGCGCGCCCGCGCTCTGTACGAGCAGGCGGGCATGGTGCCGATCCTGGTGAAGAAGGAGATTCCCGGCTTCATCCTGAACCGGCTGCAGGGCGCCCTGCTGGCCGAGGCCTTCAAGCTGGTCGCCGATGGCTATGCCAGCACCGAGGATGTGGACAAGACGATCAAGGACGGCCTCGGCCTGCGCTGGTCCTTCATGGGGCCGTTCGAGACCATCGACCTGAACGCGCCTGCCGGCGTGGCCGACTATATCGCGCGCTATGCCCCGATGTACTGGGACATGCAGCATGAACAGGCGCAGCCCCGGCGCTGGGACAAGGCACTGTCCGACGTGCTGGAAGGCGAGCGCCGGCAGGCGCTGCCCGCCGACAGGCTGGGCGAACGGCAGGGCTGGCGCGACCGCCGGCTGATGGCGCTGGTCGCCCACAAGCGCGAGGCGGCGAAGAAGATAGGGGAGTAGGAGGAGCGGCGCTATTTTTCCATTCGTCATTCCCGGGCTTGTCCCCATGGGCGCCTGGGGAATCCAGGGGTCAGCTTACTCGACCGACGATCCAGCGGGCTGAAGCCTGGACCCCCGGCACAAGGCCGGGGGTGACGGTCTGGGGAGGTTGCTGCGGACAGGAAAGATATCTCCGCCATAACGCAACGGTTTGCCAAACCGTTATTGATACAGGGAAAGAGGGAAACGGGAACAATGGCCAACGCCAGGAAAGTCATCATTACCTGCGCCGTCACCGGCTCGATCCATACGCCGACGATGACGCCGCATCTGCCGATCACGCCGGACGAGAGCGCCGAGAACGCCAGCGGCGCGTGGGAGGCGGGGGCCTCGATCCTGCATCTGCATGCCCGCGACCCCAAGGACGGACGCCCGACACCGGACCCGAAGGTGTTCATGGAGTTCCTGCCGCGCATCAAGCAATCGACCGATGCGGTGGTGAACATCACCACCGGCGGCGGCCAGGGCATGAGCGTGCAGGAGCGCCTCGCCGGGCCGCTGCAGGCCAAGCCGGAAATGTGCTCGCTGAACATGGGCTCGATGAATTTCGGCTTGTTCCCGATGCTGGACCGCTATCCGAGCTTCAAGCACCAGTGG
This sequence comes from Oceanibaculum sp., assembly GCF_022449305.1. Classification (NCBI taxonomy): domain Bacteria; kingdom Pseudomonadati; phylum Pseudomonadota; class Alphaproteobacteria; order Rhodospirillales; family Oceanibaculaceae; genus Oceanibaculum; species Oceanibaculum sp. Next base: position 16,959 of record NZ_JAKUSO010000027.1, read on the forward strand.
GAGGCCGATCATCTGGAGGCCAGCCGCGACGCGATCTTCCGCAAAACCTTCAAGGATATCGGCTGCGGCACGCGCTTCGAGTTCGAGTGCTACGATGTCGGGCATCTCTATAACCTCGCCCACTTCGTGGATCGCGGGCTGGTGAAGCCGCCCTTCTTCGTGCAGACCATCTTCGGCATTCTGGGCGGCATCGGCGCTGACCATAAGAACCTGATGCATATGCGCGAGATTGCCGACAAGCTGTTCGGCGATGCCTATCAGTGGTCGATCCTGGCTGCCGGCCGGCACCAGATGTCGCTGTGCACCATGGGCGCCATCATGGGCGGCAATGTGCGTGTCGGGCTGGAGGATTCGATCTATGCCGGCAAGGGCAAGCTGGCCGAGAACAATGCCGAGCAGGTGGCGAAGATCCGTCGTATTCTGGAAGAGCTGTCGCTGGAGATCGCCACGCCCGCCGAGGCGCGCCAGATGCTGGACCTCAAGGGCGGCGACCAGGTGAATTTCTGATGATCACGGGCAAGACAAAACTCTACGGCATCATCGCCGACCCGATCGGCCATGTGCGCGCGCCGATGCTGTTCAACCCGCTGTTCGCCGAGCGCGGCGTCGATGCCGTCATGGTGCCCTTCCATGTGAAGCCGGAGAAGCTGAAGGCCTGGGCCGACGGGTTGCGCGCCACCGAGAATTTCGGCGGCATCGTCATCACCGTGCCGCACAAGCTGGAGATCGCGAAACTGTGCGACGAGCTGGGCACGGCAGGCCGGCTGATCGGGGCGATCAATGCGCTGAGGCGCGACCCCGACGGGCGACTGATCGGCGACATGTTCGACGGCAAGGGCTTCGTTGCCGGCATGCGCCATCAGGGCTTCGAGGTGACCGGCAAGCGCATCCTGCTGCTGGGTGCCGGCGGGGCGGCGCGGGCGATTGCCTTCGAGCTGGCTGCGGAGGGCTGCGAGAGGCTGACGATCCAGAACCGCACCATGGTGAAGGCGGAGGAACTAGCCGCCGCCGTGAAATCGGCCTATCCGAAGGTCGATGTCCGTGCCGGCAGCGACGATCCGGCGGGGCACGACACCATCGTCAATTCCACCTCGCTTGGGCTGAAGCCGGGCGATGCGCTGCCGATGGATGTGTCAAGGCTCACGCCGGACATGCTGGTCGCTGAAATCATCATGGACCCGGTGGAGACGCCTTTGCTACAAGCAGCCAAACAGCGTGGCTGTCCGGTGCATTACGGGCGGCACATGCTGGACCAGCAGATCCTGCTTCTCGCCGATTTCCTGCGCGTAGGAAAGTGACTGGGGGCAGTAGCCAACAACGCATAGTCACAGGGACCGGGTTCCATGAAGCAGGTCGTTCCGCTCGAAATCGGTATCTGCACGCCGGATATCGACCGGCTGCTGCCATTCTATACCAAGCTGCTGGGCTGCGAGCCGGTGGGCGATGTGTCGGTGCCGACCGACAAGGCCAAGAGCGCCGGCCTGTCCACCGCCGGCTATCGCGTGGTGCGCCTGCAGACCCCCTATGGCGAACGGATCAAGCTGCTGCAGCCGCAGACCCCGGCGGAGGCGCCGACCATCAGCGCCTTCGTGCTGGACCGCTACGGCATGGCCTACATGACCTTCATCGTCTCCGACCTGGATGCGGTCGTGAAGAAGCTGAAAAAGGCGGAGATCAACATCCTGTCCGGCGAGGACAAGGTCGAGGTGCGGCCCGGCACTTTCCTCGTCTTCTGCGAGGACCCGGACGGCAATGTCGTCGAGTTCGTGCAGTATGACGATGTGAAGGCCTACCGCCCGGACGTGAAGTAGGGCTTAGCTCCTTAACCCGAAGTATATTCGGGCTTATTGACATGTGATGCACATGCACCCATGCTTAAGCCATGGGAACGATGATTCAGATTCGTAATGTGCCGGACACGCTGCATCGTCGCCTCAAGTCCCGGGCGGCGCTGGCCGGCATGTCGCTTTCCGACTATTTGCTTAGTGAACTCAGGCATGTGGCGGAACGTCCAACGCTTGATGAGTTGCGGGAACGGATGCGTAGCCGGCCGGAAACTGCGCTTCCCGTAACGCCGGCTGAAGCGCTGCGCGCAGAGCGCGACCGTGCGTGATTGTCGTCGATGCCTCCGTTCTGCTCGACGTGGTTCTGCGTACGCCGGAGGCGGCTGCTGCCGAGGCTAGGCTTTTTGCACCAGGCGAAACCTTTCATGCGCCGCATCTGCTGGATGTCGAAACTGCCCAGGTAATCCGGCGATTCGCTGCCGGCGGCCACATCGACCATGAGAGGGGGCGTCTCGCCTTGGTCGATCTCGCGGATTTCCCGATACAGAGATACCCGCACGATTTCCTGCTGCCGCGCATCTGGGAGCTGCGGAACAATCTGACTGCCTATGATGCGGCGTATGTCGCCCTCGCCGAGGCTCTGGACGCCCCGTTGCTGACACGCGACCAGCGTTTGACGAATGCTGCCGGGGTACGGGCGCGTATTGAGCTGATATAGCTTCCTGGCTATTGCCTACTCCACCGCCGCCGCGTCGCCCGGCGCGCCATAGGCGATCCAGCCGCCATCGACCGGCAGGGCGGCGCCGGTGATGTAGCCGGCCATGTCGGAGGCGAGGAACAGGATCGCCTTCGCCACATCCTCCGGCGTGCCGAGCCGGCCGGACGGGCAGCGGCGCGCCAGCACCTTCTGGTCCAGCTTGCCCTCGGCGATCAGCTTCTCGACGAAGGGGGTAAGGATATAGCCCGGCGTGACGGCGTTCACCCGTACGCCACCTTGTGCCCACTCGCAGGCCAGCGCGCGGGTCAGGCCCAGCGTGCCCGTCTTGGCCGCCGTATAGCCGTTGCGGCGTGGCAATGCGGTCCAGCTGGCGATGGAGCCGATATTCACGATGGCGCCCGCCCCCCGTGCCAGCATCGGCTTCGCCGCGTGGCGGCACATCGCATAGGTGCCGGTCAGGTGGATGTCGATGAGCCGCCGGAACTGCTCCAGCGGCTGCTCCAGCGTCGGGGTGAAGCTGTCGGAGATGCCGGCGCAGTTCACCAGCACGTCGATCCGACCGTGTTGTTTCTCCACGGCGGCGACGAAAGCCTCGCCGCTGTTCTCGTCGGTGACGTCCAGCGCAAGGCCCATATGGTCCGCGCCTAAGCTGGCCGCAGCAGACTCCGCCGCGCTGCCCGAGAGGTCACCGATGGCAACCGTCGCGCCGGCCCCGGAAAAGGCGCGGGCGGTGGCGAGCCCGATACCGCTTGCCCCGCCCGTGATGAGAACAATCTTGTCGGTGAAATCGATCATGGCGCCAAGAATGCGGCGCTAATCGGCGAAGATCAATCCTCTGCCGGCTTGGTGTGGAGCTGCACGTAATTCTGGATGCCCATGCGGCCGATCAGTTCCAGATGGGTTTCGAGGAAGTCGATATGCTCCTCCTCGCTCTCCAGGATATCGACCAGCAGCTCGCGGCTGACATAGTCGCGCACCTCCTCGCAATGCTTGATCGCGTCGCGCAGGTCGGGCACGCCGGCCAGCTCCAGCTTCAGGTCGCATTCGAGGACTTCTTTCACATCCTCGCCGATCAGCAGCTTGCCGAGATCCTGCAGGTTGGGCAGCCCTTCGAGGAACAGAATCCGTTCGATCAGCGCATCGGCATGCTTCATCTCGTCGATGGATTCCTCGTATTCCTTCTTCGCGAGGTACTCCATCCCCCAGTTGCGCAGCATACGCGAATGCAGGAAGTACTGGTTGATCGCCGTCAGCTCGTTGAACAGGATCTTGTTCAGATGCTGGATGACCTTCTTGTCGCCCTTCATGGCGGCCCTCTTGCGTTTGGTGATGCGGCAGAGGAAGATCATACACGAACAGGCCGCCTCCGGCAAATGCGGGCGGACAAAATATCAATAAATTCAACACCTAAGGGATAGTAATAATCACTTCCAAGGCAAGTGCGAGTTAATCGCCGCCGGCCATCGCCATCGCTGGCTGCATGAGGGTAGCGGTCGCCGCCTTCGCCTCGCCGAGCATCTCGCAAATGCTCTGCTTGCAACGCCCGCACTGCGGCTGGCTGCCGCAGGCGCGATACACCTTGCCGGCGGTCGTGGCGCCTTCGGCAATGGCGGTACGCACATGGCGTTCGGAGATCGCGTTGCAGATGCAGACATACATGGCGATTCGGGTCCCCAGCGGGCACGTCTTCAGCGTGCGGACCCCGATCATATGATAAGAGTGCGAATGAGTGTCAACGAAAATGCGAATCGTTCGTATTGGTTGGCGCGCTCAGTAATTTCTGCGTTGGTGATCAGGCCGGCCAGGTGACGATGTGGTCTTCCAGGTCGTCCTCATCCACCAGCATTTCCGGGATGACGCGGCGGCGCACCGAGATACCGGCGGAATGCACGGTGCTGGCATCGCCGGAGACCAGCGGGTGCCAGTCTGGCAGCTCTTTGCCTTCATGCAGCAGCCGGTAGGCGCAGGTAGATGGCATCCAGGGCAGATGTTCCAGCTTGCCGGGCGACAGCACGACGCAGCCCGGCACCAGCCGGTTGCGGTTCTTGTAGTCGCGGCAGCGGCAGGTTTCGATGTTCAGGAGCTTGCAGGCGACATCGGTGTAATCGACGGCGCCGCTATCCTCGTCCAGCAGTTTCAGCAGGCAGCATTTCCCGCAGCCATCGCACAGCGATTCCCATTCGGCGCGGGTCATCTCCCGCAGGCTCTTGCGTTTCCAGAAGGGCAGGTCGGTTGTCATCGCCCCAGCATAGTCCCGGACCCTTCAGGATGACAGGCACTAGCGTTTGCGGTTACTTTGTATGCGTTGTTTCTGATGGAGGGGCCGATGCGTCTTGCCGTGATCCTGCTGCTGGCATTTCCCGTCATGGCGGTCGCCACGCCCGCCGAGGCCGCCAAGCGCTTCACCGGTGCGGCCGCCCTGTCGGAGGCCGGCGCCTATATCTCCGCCAGCCTCGCCTATCCGAAAAGCTATTACGACCCGGGCCGGCTGGCGGTGCAGCTGGTGGAGGTCTATCGCGGCGCCTTCATGTCGAATGTCCGGTTCCGCCCCAGCCTTGGCCACCAGGTGGTGCTGAGCAAGGGCATGAACCAGCATGACGCGATGGAGGATGGCCAGTGCGCTGATTTCCGGCTGACGGTCGAGCGATTCAGCGCCAACAGCCTGGGCGCACTCGCTGCCGGCGAGACCGGACCGCTGGCCATCGACAGCATGGACACGATCTTTGGCAGCATCTGCCTGCGCAGCGCGCGGGATGTGACGGTTGATATCCAGAGTCTGTTGCTGGACCAGCCCTCCGAGGGGCGGGCCGCCTTCAACCGGCCGTTCGGCTTCGGCGGAGCAGGCGGCGACGAGGGGGGACGCTAAGGCTGGGTTCCGGCCTTTTCCAGCTCCGGGCGCAGCCGGCCGGTGGCCCACAGGAAGAACATGCGGAAATCGCTGTAAAGCGACCACAGCGGGTAGCGGAAGGTGGCCGGGCGGTTCCGCTCCACCCGGAAATGCGCGATCCAGGCGAAGAAGTAGCCGGCGATCAGCGCGGCCAGGAACAGCCAGCCCGTGCCGGTCAGAATGGCGGCGGCCAGCAGGAGCAATCCCAGCCCGGTGCCAGCATAATGCAGCGCCCTTGTCGCGGGCTTCGCATGTTCGCGCAGATAGAAGGGCCAGAACTCATTATAGGTCCGGATCGGCGCTTCAGGATTCTGCATGACGCCTCCTCGTCATTTGCACTGCGGCTAATGTTGCAATGCAGCTGATGAAAGCGTATTTCAACCAGTCCAGACGTTAACACGCTTTTTTCACGGGAGTCCGGTTATGGGCTATAAGGTTGCGGTTGTCGGTGCCACGGGGGCTGTCGGGCATGAGATGCTCACTACCCTGGCCGAGCGTAACTTCCCGGCCGACGAGGTTGTCGCGCTCGCCTCGGAGCGTTCGGCCGGCCAGCAGGTGTCCTATGGTGAGGACACCGTGCTGAAAGTCCAGAATCTGGAGACTTTCGACTTCAAGGGTACCGATATCGCGCTGTTTTCGCCGGGGGCGAAAATCTCCGCCGTGCACGCCCCGCGTGCCGGCAAGGCGGGTGCCATCGTCATCGACAACACCTCCCAGTTCCGCATGGACCCGGATGTGCCGCTGATCGTGCCGGAGGTGAACCCGCAGGCGATTGCCGGCTACACCAAGCGCAACATCATCGCCAATCCGAACTGCTCCACCATCCAGATGGTGGTGGCGCTGAAGCCGTTGCACGACCGCTTCAAGATCAAGCGCGTCGTGGTCTCGACCTACCAGTCGGTGTCCGGCGGCGGCAAGGAGGCGATGGACGAGCTGTTCAACCAGACCCGTGCGGTCTATGTGAACGATACGATTAACAAGGAGGTCTTCACCAAGCAGATCGCCTTCAACGTGATCCCGCACATCGACATCTTTATGGATGACGGCTCGACCAAGGAAGAATGGAAGATGCGCGTCGAGACCAAGAAGATCCTCGACCCGTCCATCGAGGTGTTTGCCACCTGCGTGCGCGTGCCGGTGTTCATCGGCCATGCCGAGGCGGTCACCATCGAGACCGAGAAGCCGATCGACGAGAACGAGGCGCGCGCCATCCTGCAGAAGGCCCCGGGCGTCACCGTGGTCGATCACCGCGCCAATGAAGGCTATGTCACGCCGCAGGAAAGCGCCGGCGAGGATGCGGTCTATATCAGCCGTATCCGCAAGGACCCGACCGTGAAGAACGGTCTGGGCTTCTGGTGCGTGTCGGACAATTTGCGCAAGGGGGCGGCACTGAACGCCATCCAGATCGCCGAGACGCTGATTGCCACGCATCTGCGCAAGGCCGCCTGATTACCGGCTGGCACCCAGACGCGAAAAGCCCCGCCAACTGGCGGGGCTTTTTTTGGTCTAGATAAGAATTCAGCCCGCGACCTTGCAGGCCTTGCTGATTTCCTCATAGGCCTTGGTGAAGCCGCTCAGCGAGTAGGTGTCCGTGGTCTCGGTGCCGCGAGAGGACACGCCCTTGATGACCATGCTGGAGCCCTTTTTCATGGCGTCCACAAGCTGCTTGTCCTCCTGCGCGGTAGCGGCCCAGGCATGGTCATCGACGGTGAACAGACGGTAGGTCGTGCCGCCGATATTCACGCTGATCTCGCTGCCTTCCTTGTACTGGTAGCCGGCGATAACGCTGACCACGCCGACCGACTTCTTGGAGGGCCGGTGCGTCACCAGCGTGTATATCTTGCCGCGCCTGGTGTAATCGCCTTCATCCTTGGTCGGTTCGCTGACCATGTAGCACACGATCCCGCCATTCTCCTGATAGGTGAAGGCGCTCCAGGCGTTGTAGGTGCCGATCTGCTTGGGCTGCTGGGCACTGGCCTGGCCGGTCGCTGCGGGCAGGGACGCCAGGGACAGGAAGGCTGTCCAGAGGGCGAGGCGAAAGAGCGGGGAGATGCGAATCGACTTCATCATGTCGGTAACCTAAGCGAGAGCCCTATGCCCTGCCAACCCAGGATTGCCCCGGTTGGCCGTCAATTTGATGCCAGCTGGCTTCTAGGCGGCAAATCGAACTTTTTTGAGGCGGCCGGTAATCCGGCAACGCCACCGCCCCCGTATAAGTTTTCATGCAGGGACAAATTGACATCAGTCTGAAGCTTCGACGCGACCGTTCGCCGGCCAGCCCTGCCTTGTCCTGCTTTGTGGTTCCCTCGCTTGCAGGGATGGGCGGAAACCCCCTACATAAGGGGGCGGGCGTGGCACGGCCCGCAAAAGGGGGCGGCGAAGCCGGATCGATGTCGGTAAAGACCCAGGAAGAACTCTTGATCGCCGTCGGGCGGAATCGTGACAGGGATGCGTTTGCGGCGCTGTTCTCGCACTTCGCCCCCCGGCTGAAATCCTTCCTGATGCGCCAGGGCACGGCGCCGGAAGGTGTCGAGGAACTGGTCCAGGAAGCCATGCTGATGGTGTGGCGCCGCGCCGAGACCTTCGATCCGTCGCAGGCCAGCGCCAGCACCTGGATATTCACCATCGCCCGCAACAAGCGGATTGATGCCCTGCGCCGCACGCGGCGGCCGGAACTCGATCCGGAGGACCCGGCGCTGGTGCCCAGTGCCCCGGCCGCTGCTGACGATGTGGTGTTCGAGACCCAGCGCGACGCGGTCGTGAAACAGGCCCTGAAGACCCTGCCGCCAGAACAGGCGGACCTGTTGCGCCTTGCCTATTTCGAGGACAAGTCGCACGGCACGATAGCGGCTGAGAGCGGTATCCCAATCGGGACAGTGAAGTCGCGTATCCGACTTGCCCTGGCGAAGCTGCGCCAGAGCCTAGCAAGTGAGTTGATGTGATGATGTTTCATGTAAGCGAAGAACATCTGATGGATTATGCGGCGGGCACGGCCAGTGAGCCGGTCAGCCTGCTGGTTGCAACCCATCTGGCATTGTGCCCGGAATGCCGGGCCAAGGTGGCGGATTACGAGCGTATCGGTGGCGCGATGCTGGCGGACAGCCAGCCGGCCGACCTGACCGATGCGGCGTTGGACGCGGTGCTGGCCCGGCTCGACGAGGAGCCTGCCGATCTGCCCGCGCATAAGCCGGCGGTTCGCTATGATGAGCAGACGCGGCGTGTCCTGCCGGAGCCGCTGCGCTCCTACCTCGGTGATAATCTGGGTGCGCTGCCTTGGCGCAACGTGACCCGGTCGCTGCAGGAGATCGAGCTGCCGATTGGCGACAGCGGCTACCGTACCCGTCTGCTGCGTATCAAGGCGGGGCAGGCGATGCCGGAACATACGCACGGCGGCAGCGAGATGACGCTGGTGCTGGCGGGCGGCTTCTCGGACGACACGGGTCATTACGGGCGCGGCGATGTCTCGATTGCCGATGATGAGCTGGTGCACACGCCGGTGGCCGATGCCGGCGAGGATTGCATCTGCCTTGCCGTCACGGATGCGCCGCTGAAGCTGACCGGTCCGGTGGGGCGGATCATCAACCTCTTCATGCGCTATTAATTTCGCTATCAGTTTCCGGCGCGGGCCAACAGTTCCTCGACCTTCGGCAGGATGCGCCCGACCACCTCGGCGACTCCTTGCTCGTTAGGGTGGATGCCGTCCGGCTGGTTCAGCGATGGCTCCGTTGCCACCCCATCCAGGAAGAAGGGGTAGAACACCACGTCGTGCTTCTCGGCGAGGCGGTGGTAGGCGGCGTGGAAGGCCTCGGTATAGTCGCGCCCGAAATTGGGCGGGGCATGCATGCCGGCAAGCAGCACGGGAATATTTTCCTGCTTCAGCCGGGTCAGGATGGCATCGAGGTTGGCGTAGAGCTGTTCGACCGGCTGGCCGCGCAGCCCGTCATTCGCCCCCAGCTCGACGATTGCGGCATCCGGCTTTTCGGCCAGCGCCCAGTCCAGGCGGGCGAGGCCGCCGGTCGAGGTGTCGCCGGACACGCCGGCATTTACCACCCGCACCTGCTTTCCGGCAGTACGCAGGGTTTCTTCCAGCTGCGCCGGGAAGCTCTTGCCGTCGGGCAGGCCATAGCCCGCCATCAGGCTGTCGCCCAGGCCCAGGATGACGGTCTCCGCTCGCGCCGCTGTGCTGGCTAACAGCAGGGCGGCCAGTAGCGCCGGCACGATCAGTCCGTTGAATATCTTGCGCAGCGGGCCATATCCGGATTGGGCCTGCCGCACTGCAGCAGCCCGGCGGTTTCCACAATCAGTCCCGGCAACAGCGCAGGCTTGCGACATGACAGCGCCCTCTTCCTCGGCTTCGGACTCGTCGCGCGATCCGATCATTCAGCTCGACGATGTGCGCCTTAACTTGAGAAGCGGGGCGGGCGAGGTCAACATCCTGCGCGGAATTGACCTCACCATCGCGGCGGGCGAGACGGTCAGCATTGTCGGTCCGTCCGGGGCCGGAAAATCCTCGCTGATGATGCTTATGGCGGGGCTGGAGCGCGCGACCGGCGGCTCGATCCGCGTTGCCGGCCATGATCTGGGCGGCATGAACGAGGACCGGCTGGCGCTGTTCCGCCGCGCCCATGTCGGGATCGTGTTCCAGGCCTTCCGGCTGGTGCCGACCATGAGCGCGCTGGAGAATGTCGCCATACCGCTGGAACTGGCTGGTGCGGCGGACGCCTTCGACCGGGCGGCGGAAGGGCTGGCGGCGGTCGGCCTCGGCCATCGTACCGGCCATTATCCCGACCAACTGTCCGGCGGTGAGCAGCAGCGCGTTGCGCTGGCCCGCGCCTTCGTCGCCGGCCCGTCGCTGCTGCTGGCGGACGAGCCGACCGGCAATCTGGACGGCCATACCGGCGAGCAGGTCATCGAACTGATGTTCGACCTGAAGCGCCGCTTCGGCACCACGCTGGTTCTCATCACCCACGACCTTGATCTTGCGCGGCGCTGCCAGCGCACCATCCATCTTTCGGACGGCCGCATCGTCTCTGACGAGCGCGCGGGCGAGGCCAGCCTCGCCGCTGCGGCCGGGGGCTGATATGCCAGTTTGGGGGATGCCGGTCTGGTTGCGCTTTGCCCGGCGCGAGCTGCGCGGCGGGCTGAAAGGCTTCCGCATCTTCCTCGCCTGCCTGATGCTGGGCGTGGCGGCGATTGCCGGCGTCGGCTCCGTCTCCGAATCGCTGCTGGCCGGCCTGCGTGCCGATGCCAGCCAGATCCTGGGCGGCAGTGTCGATGTCGAATCGGTGCACCGGCCGATCACGCCGGAGGCGCTGGCCTATCTGCAAACGCAAGGACGATTGTCGCATGTCGCCGACATGCGGGCGATGGCGCGCAATCCGAACGGTGACCAGCGCTCGCTCTCCGAACTGAAGGCGGTGGACGGCGCCTATCCGCTCATCGGCGCCATGGAACTCGACCCCGCCTTGCCGCTGGAAGAGGCGCTCGCCAATCGCGGCGGCGTCTGGGGGGCGGTCATCGAACCCAATTTGCTCGACCGTCTGGGACTTGCTCTGGGTGACCGGCTGCGCGTCGGCGAGCTGGATGTCGAGGTGCGGGCCACGATCCTGCGCGAGCCGGACCGCGCGGTCAGCTTCGCCAGCTTCGGGCCGCGTGTGATGATCGCCCGCGACGCGCTGGAGGCGACCGGTCTTATCCAGCCCGGCACGCTGATCGACTATCATTACCGCCTTGTGCTGCCCACAGGCACCGACCATGCCGCCTGGATGCGGGATTTCCGCGACCGTTATGCCGCCGATAATGGCTGGCGCGTGCGCGGCCTCAGCGAGGCGGCGCCGGGCCTGCGGCGCTTCATCGACCGGGTGGCGCAGTTCCTGACGCTGGTCGGGCTGACCGCGCTGCTGGTCGGCGGTGTCGGCGTCGGCAATGCGGTGAAGAGCTATCTGGACGGCAAATCCACCACCATCGCCACGCTGAAATGCCTGGGGGTCGAGGGGGCGGTGGTGTTCCGCACCTACCTGTCGCTGGTGATGATCCTGGCGCTGGCCGGCATCGCCGCCGGGCTGGTGCTGGGCGCAGCGCTGCCCTATGCCGCGGCGGCAGTGCTGAACCAGCTGATCCCGGTGCAGGTGGCGCCGGCACTCTATGCCGGTCCGTTGGCGCTCGCCGGCCTGTTCGGCCTGCTGACGGCGCTGGCCTTCTCGCTCTGGCCGCTGGCGAAGGCGAAGGATATCCGTCCTGCAGGCCTGTTCCGCCAGCTGGTCAGCGGCGAGGGCGGCCGGGTCGGCCTGCCCTATATCCTGGCGCTCGGCCTGTCGGCGGTGGCTTTGGCGGCGCTTGCCATCTTCTCCTCCAATGAGCGGGTGCTGGCCGGCTGGTTCGTGCTTGGCGCCATCGGTGCCGTCCTCATCTTCCTGGGGGCGGCGCGTTTGCTGATGCTGGGCGTCGCGGCGGCGGGGCGTCCGCGCCAGCCGACGCTGCGGCTGGCGCTGGCCAATCTGCACCGGCCGGGCGCGCCGACCGCCAGCATTGCGCTTTCGCTGGGGCTGGGCATCACCGTGCTGGTCGCGGTGGCGCTGACCCAGGCCAATATGGCGCGGCAGGTGACCGAGCAGTTGCCGGAGCAGGCACCCAGCTATTTCTTCATCGATATCCAGCCGAACCAGATCGACCGCTTCCAGCAGACCGTCGATGCGGTGCCGGGCATCAGCAAGGTCGAACGCACGCCGATGGTGCGCGGCCGCGTCTCTGCCATCAATGGCGTGCCTTCCGACCAGGTGACCGTCGATCCGGAGGTGCGCTGGGTGCTGCGCGGCGACCGTGGCCTGACCTATGCCGCCGCCCCGCCACCGGGAACGCAGATCGTCGCCGGCGACTGGTGGCCGGAGGATTACAAGGGGCCGCCGCTGATCTCCTTCGATGCGGAGATCGCCGCCGGCATGGGCATCGGCATCGGCGACACGCTGACGATCAATGTGCTGGGGCGGGACATCACCGCGACCATCGGCAATCTGCGCCGGATCGACTGGGGCAATCTGTCGATCAACTTCGTCATCATCTTCGCGCCGGGCACGATGGAGGCTGCACCCCATACCATCATTGCTACCGTGAACACCGATGGCCCGGCGGCCGAGGAGGCGGTGCAACGCGCCGTCACCGACGAGCTGCCGAATGTGAACGCGATCCGCGTGAAGGACGCGCTGGAGGCGGCGAACCAGATTCTGGAAGCGGTCGGGCAGGCGGTGCGGATCACCGCCTCGGTCGCGATCCTTGCCGGCACGCTGGTGCTGGGCGGGGCGGTGGTCGCCGGCCATCACCGCCGGGTCTATGACGCGGTGGTGCTGAAGGTGCTGGGGGCGACGCGGCGTGACGTGCTGGCGGCCTTTCTGCTGGAATACGGGCTGCTGGGGGCGATGGTGGCGCTGATTGCCTCGGTCGTCGGCACCATCGTCGCCTGGGCGGTGCTGGTCTTCGTCATGCGCTCTGACTTCGTGTTCGCGCCCGGTGTCGTGATTTGGACATCATTGCTGTGTACGGTCATTACCGTCGCACTGGGTCTTGCCGGGACCTGGCGGGCGCTGGGCCAGAAGGCGGCCCCGCTGCTGCGCAACGAATAAGGGAGGCGGACATGCGCGTTCTGATACTGGCGGCCCTGCTTCTGACAGCTGCTGTCCCGCAGGCGCGCGCCGAGGAACCTTCCGGCAATCCGGTGGAGACGCTGCGCGAAGGGATGACGAAGGCGGTCGAGGCCCTGCGCGATCTTGCCGAGGAAGTGCAGCGCTATGGCGTCCCCTATTTCGACAAGGACGGCAACATCGTCATTCCGCGCAAGGTGCCGGATGAGGGTGTGCCCGATACCGCCGATACACGGCAAGCGGAGGCCCGCTCGATCACACTCTGATCTGATCGCTGTCACCATTTTTTCTTAAAAAACAGTCAATTGCCTGCATTTTCCGGTTGCGATATGCTGCCCGCCATCATTGGCTTGAGGGCGAAAATCATCATGTCGCAGCAGAATTTCGAGAGCCTGAAGAAGGGTGTCGAAGCCGATCCGGCGCTGGTCCAGAAATTGTCCGGAATGAAGGAAGTGGGCGATGTCGCAGAGTTTCTGGCCGGCGTTGCCGCGCAGAAGGGCATTGCGCTGAATGCTGAGCAGATCAAGGCACAGATGACGGCCAGCAAGGCCGGCCCGGACGACGAGCTGGACGATGCAGCACTGGAAGCGGTGTCCGGCGGCGGCTCGCCCTATTGCATGTTCACCAAGGGCTGCTACTGCATTTTCACCAAGTGACGGTAGGCCAAAAAAGCCGACAGGGAGGAAGGTAATGGCAAATCAGGCATTCGAGGCGCTGAAGGCAGCCGTGAAATCCGACAAGGCACTGCTCGACAAGCTGTCCGGTCATAAGGAAATGGGCGACGCCGCCGAGGCGCTGGCCGGCATCGCCAAATCGAAGGGCATCGATATCTCCGCCGAGCAGATCAAGGCGCAGATGACGGCCAGCAAGGCCGGCCCTGATGACGAGCTGGACGATGCCGCGCTGGAAGCGGTGTCCGGCGGCGGCTCGCCCTACTGCATGACCACCAAGGGCTGCTATTGCATGTGCACCGGCAAGTTCACCGAAAACTGGTTCTGAGCCCGCATTTCCTTGCCGCCTGAGTGACAAAGCCGTTCGACGATATCCTCCAGCCGCTGTGCGACGGCGCGCTGGAGGAGTTGCATCTGGCCGCGGAAGTATCGGGGGTCGACGCGACAGTCGGGCGGGTGGTGTACGAGGGCATGCGTCCCTTTCTGCTGGAACGGCTGTGCACCCTTGCAGCGCCGGTTCTGTTCGCGGCGTTCGACAAGGCCCGTCCCGCGCCGCCGCCAATCTCTCTCCTGCTGGACGAACCGCCGGAGGATGTGTCCCGCGCCACCTACGCAGCCTTTGCCGCCGGCATGGAAGCTGGCGGTCTGGACGTTCTGCGGCGTTCCTATCCCGGCCTCGACACGGCGCTGACCCTTCTCATCAAGCATCATTCCGCCGCCGCGCTGGAACTGGCGGTGCGGCTGCAGGCGGATCGCGCCGCCATGCGCAGTTTCATGCCTAGCTGGTCGGCGGGCATGCCGCCACTCGTCTCCATCGGGTTTGGCCTGTCCGATCCGCATGCGCAGGGGCGCATGGTTGCCCGCCTCGGCTTCGCGGATGGTACGGTGCTGGCCTACAAACCACGCTCGCTGGCGGTCGAGTCCGGGTTCGCCGGTGTGTTGAACTGGCTGGCGGCGCGCAATCCCGCCTTGCCGGATCAGCGCCTGCCGCGCGTGCTGGATCGTGGCACGCATGGCTGGATGGAGTGGGTCTCTCCCGCCGATTGCCGCGACGAAGGCGAGGTGGCGGCATTCTACCGCCGACTCGGCATGCTGATGGCGGTGCTTGGCCTGATGCGCGGCACCGATATCCATTCCGAGAACCTGATCGCGGCGGGCGCCTATCCGGTTATCGTCGATCTGGAATGCCTGCTGGCGCCCGATGCGATGCCGGACTGGCTGAAACGCCTGTCAGACCTGCCGCCCTTCATGGAAAGCGGACTGCTGCCCTTCCTGCTGCCGCTGGGTGAGGGGCAGTGGCGCAATATCGGTTCCGGCGGGCCGCCGCTGCCGCCGGTGCCGCTGCCGGACCATGGTTTTCGCCATGCTGGCACCGACTGGATGCGCCGCGCGGACATTCTGCGCCAGCCGGAGGAACCTTGCCTGCCGCGTCTTGGCGGCGCGGAGCAGGATATACGCGCGCATCTGCCGGCACTGGAGGAAGGCTACCGGCAGGCGCAGGAGACAATGCTGGCGCACCGCGCCGATTTCCTTGCAGAGGACGGGCCGCTGGCCGGTTTTGCCGATGCGCGCTGCCGTTTCGTCGCTCTGCCCACCGACTCCTATCGACGGCTGCTGGCCCGGCTGCGCGAACCGGACATGATGGCCATGCCCGACGCGGTGGAGCGGCAGACGGCGCGCATCGCCCGTCCGGCCCTGCCGGGTATCGCGAAGGCCGACTGGCAACGGCTGCTGGCGGCAGAGGCGGCGGCGCTCGGCCGGGGAGATGTGCCGGCCTTCCTGTTCAGCCCGTCCGAGGGCATCCTCTCCGAATCCGCTGGCGCGCCGGTTGGAAGGCTGGGCGACCGGTCGCCGCTGGAGGCAGCACGGCAGGCCATAGGGGGGCTGGACGAAAAGACGTTGGCGCGACACACGGCCATCCTGCGCGGCGCCTTTGCCCCCACGCCTCTGCCTGTGGAGGGCGATCTGCTGGACCGGCTGGCGGGGTGGCTGGCGGCGGGAGCGATTCCGCGCGGCGATGGCGGGGTGGACTGGCTGCGCCCGCATGAGGAATTGCCGATTTCGTTTCGCGTCGCCGGCCACGGCCTCTACCACGGCAGTGCCGGTATCGCGCTGGCGCTGGTGGCGGCTGGCCGGCACCGGGGGCGGTCTGACTGGCTGAACCTTGCGGCCAAGGCGCTGCTGCCACTGCGCCATCTCGCGGCGGATGGGACAGCGCAATCGCTGGCGCAGGCGTTCGGTGCCGGTCATGCGGTCGGCCTGGGCGGCATGATCGCCGCGCTGGTCTGGGCCGGCGAACTGCTGGAAGAACCCGGTTATGTCGTGGCCGCACTGGCGCTGACGGGCCGGCTGGGTGATCCGGCGGCGATCTCCTCCTTCGATTTCTATGACGGTATCGCCGGGCTGTTGCCGGCGCTGCATCTGCTGGGACGGCGGACCGGGAATGCCGCGCCGCCCTCGCTGATGGCACGCTGGGCGGACCGGCTGCTCGCCTTGGCGACGGAAGAGGAGGACGCACTTCTCTGGCGTCCCCGGCGCGGTCAGCCGGTGGCGGGGTTGGCGCATGGCCAGTCCGGCATGGCGGTGGCGCTGGCCTCTGCCTTCAACGCGACGGGACAGCAGCGCTATCTCGCGGCGGCACAGGCCGCCCTGCTGCCGGAGGACCGGCTGTTCAATGCCGATACGGGGAACTGGCCGGACCCCAACGGGAAAGGCCGTCCTTCGACCGCCTGGTGCCATGGCGCGCCGGGTGTGGCGCTGGCGCGGGCCGCGCTGCTGAAACTGGCGCCGGAGGCCTTCGCGGACCGCCGGACGGAGCTGGCACGGGCGCTCGCAACCACCGCTGCCGATCCCGCCGGGGAAGCCGGCGATATGTGTTGCGGGCTGGCTGGCCGGCTGGCCGTACTAACGCTAGCCGGGGCAGAGGATGCGGCTCTGGCGGATGCGGTGCGGCTGCGCTGGTCCGGTGACAGGCCGGGCCTGTGGAGCGACGCGCTGCCCTTCGCGGCGCCCGACCCCTGCCTGTTCAAGGGCGTGGCGGGGATCGTCCTGGCGCTGGTGCAGGCGGAGGC
The DNA here is from genome assembly GCF_022449305.1 of Oceanibaculum sp. Lineage (NCBI taxonomy): Bacteria > Pseudomonadati > Pseudomonadota > Alphaproteobacteria > Rhodospirillales > Oceanibaculaceae > Oceanibaculum > Oceanibaculum sp. The sequence continues at coordinate 33,724 of NZ_JAKUSO010000027.1, forward strand.
GCCGGGGCTGGCGCCGCCCGTCCTGCTCCCCGCGCTGGGTTAGAGAACCGGCATCGGCTCCTCGTTCAGGATCGCCTCGATGCCCTTCAGTACCGTGTCCGACAGGGCAACATCGGCGCTGCCGATATTCTCGGCCAGCTGCTCGACGCTGGTGGAGCCAATGATGTTCGCGGTCACGAAGGGCCGGCTGTTCACATAGGCCAGTGCCATATGCGTCGGGCTGAGGCCGTTTTCCTTTGCCAGCGCCACCAGCTTCTCGGTCACCGCCATCGGCTTCGGCGCGATATAACGGCCATAGCGCGAGAAATACCGGTCCATGCGCGAGCCCTGCGGAATCGCACCGCCGAGATATTTGCCGCTGAGCGCGCCCATGGCGAGCGGCGAGAAGGCGAGCAGCCCGACATTCTCATGGATCGCCATTTCCGACAGGCCGATCTCGAACGGGCGGAACAGCAGGCTGTAGGCGTTCTGGATGCTGACAACGCGCGGCAGGTTCAGCTGCTCGGCGGCGCGCAGGAAGGCGTGCACACCCCAGGGCGTCTCGTTCGACAGGCCGACGGCGCGGACCTTGCCGGCCTTCACGATCTCGGCCAGCGCCTCCAGCGTTTCCTCGATCGGCGTGGCGCCGGGCGATTCCTTGTGGACATAACCGAACTGGCCGGCGGTGTTGGTCTGCCGGTCGGCCCAGTGCAGCTGGTACAGATCGACATAGTCGGTCTTCAGCCGGCGCAGCGAATCGTCGATGGCCTGATGAATATTCTTGCGGTCCAGCTTCGCCTGGCCGCCCCTTATATGCTCAAAGCCCTTGCGGCTGGCGCCCACCACCTTGGTTGCCAGCACGAATTGGTCGCGGTTCTTGCGGGCGGCAATCCAGTTGCCGACGATTTCCTCGGTGGCACCATAGGTCTTGCCGCTGGGCGGCACCGGATACATTTCCGCCGTGTCGATGAAGGTCACGCCGTGATCCAGCGCATAGTCGAGCTGGGTATGCCCCTCGGCCTCGGTGTTCTGTTCACCGAAAGTCATGGTGCCGAGGCAGATGACGCTGACCTCGATGTCGGTACGGCCAAGGCGGCGCTTTTCCATGGCGGATGGTCTCCTCACGGGATGAAGGCTGGCACGTCGGTACGGAAGGTCCGGCGCGGTAAGTCGGTATCCGGTATAGCGGCCTGAGGGCGGGTTGCAAGCGCCGAGAAAGCGGCGCGCCCTTAAATCGGCCTTCTGCGGTCCTATATCTATTGAAGCCGTGGAGCAATTCGCCTACATCAGATGCAGTTTGCGTCCACCGCATAGCAGAGGGAAGCGATGGATACTCAAAAGCAGTATATGAACCGGGCGGAAGCACTTTCGGCGGACATCGATGCCGGGCTTCGCGCCCATATGCTCAAGGTTTACAACTACATGGCCAGCGGCCTGGCGCTGACGGGTATCGTCGCCTACGCCGTCGCGCAGATGGCCGTGGAGAGCTGGAGCCCGCTGGCACTGACCGATCTGGGCATGACGCTGTATGCCTCGCCGCTGAAGTGGGTGGTGATGCTGGCGCCGCTGGCCTTCGTGTTCGGCCTGTCGATGGGCATCAACCGCATGTCCTACGCCACGGCGCAGATGGTGTTCTGGGCCTACGCAGCCGTGATGGGTCTGTCGCTGTCCTCGATCCTGCTGGTCTTCACCGGTGAGAGCGTGGCGCGCGTGTTCTTCATCACCGCCGGCATGTTCGCCGCGACCAGCCTGTATGGCTACACCACGAAGCGTGACCTGTCGCGCCTCGGCTCCTTCATGTTCATGGGGCTGATCGGCATCATCATCGCGTCGGTGGTCAACATCTTCGTCGGTTCGACGGCGCTGCAGTTCGCCATCTCGGTGATCGGCGTCATCGTGTTCACCGGCCTGACCGCCTGGGACACGCAGCGCATCAAGGAACTGTATGTCGAACTGGACGGCAGCGAGATCGCCGGAAAGAAGGCGCTAATGGGAGCTCTGTCGCTGTACCTCAACTTCATCAACATGTTCGTCATGTTGCTGCAGCTGTTCGGTACGCAGCGCGAGTAGCAGACCGCCAAAAGAAGAATCGGAAGGGGCCGTCCGGATATCCGGGCGGCCTCCTCTTTTCGGGCGGTGCTCAGAGGCTGTCGATGAAGCGCGCCAGCTTCAGGTCGCGCGCGCTGATCCCGCCGCCATCATGCGTCGTCAGCGTAATCTCCACCCGGTTATAGACGTTCGACCATTCCGGGTGATGATCCAGCTTCTCGGCCATCAGGGCGATCCTTGCCATGAAGCCGAAAGCCTGATTGAAATCGGCGAATTTGAAGCTTCGGGCGATTGCGGATCGCCCCTCGACCCGCCGCCACCCCGCCAGTTCCTTCAACGCCGCGTCGATTTCCGTATCCGTCAGTCGCTGTACCATCCGAAAAGACCTCCATGGCTGCTTCCAAACTCCTGAAATTCCCCGTCGGCGCCAGCTTGGCGGCCCAGCCCGGGCGCGCTATCGTCGATCACATGAAGACACCGATCCACACCACGGCGCCCAGCCTTGAGGATATCGAGGAGATGGCCCTGGCCGCGCTGCAGGTCATCCCTGATCCGCTGCGCCAGCATGTGCGCGATGTGCTGCTGCGGATCGAGGATTTTCCCGACGAGGATACCGAACTGGAGATGGGGGTGGAAACGCCCTTCGACCTGCTGGGCCTCTATCGCGGCGTGGCGATGACCAACCGCAGCCTGCTGGATGTGCCGCAGGATGTGGACATGATCTTCCTCTACCGCCGGCCGATCCTGGATTACTGGTGCGAGACCGGCGAGGATCTGCAGGACATCGTGCGCCATGTGCTGATCCATGAGATCGGCCATCATTTCGGCTATTCCGACGAGGATATGGAAGCCATCGAGGAGCAGGACTGAGGGGCGCTCTCGCGCTTTTCTGGCGAGACGACCGTTTTCCTGCCATGCTTTGCCTCTATCTCATGAGGCATGACGCGCTTGGTCCAATCCCGCTCCTGCCATTGTCTGCTGCTGGTCCTGCTGGCGCTTGGCCTGCTGCTGCCGTCCCGCGCGGCGCGGGCGGAGATTCCCGTCGATCTGCAGCTCGTGCTCGCCATCGACGCTTCCTCCTCGGTCGATTTCGACGAGTTCAACCTGATGGCCAACGGTCTGGCGCACGCCTTCCGCGACGAGCGCGTGAAGCAGGCCATTTCCAGCGGCGCGCTGGGGGCGATTGCCGTCACGGTGGTGCAATGGGCCAGCGCGGGCACCAACGCCCAGCATGTCTCCGTGCCCTGGCAGCTGGTCGATAGCCCGGCAGCCTCCGAGGCACTCGCCGATACTTTGCAGATGATGCCGCGCGACGTGGATGGCGGCGGAACCTCCATCGGCAATGCCATCCGCTATGCGTCACGGCAGTTCCCGGCCGGCCCCTATCGCGGGCTGCGGCAGGTGATCGACGTGTCGGGGGATGGCATCGACAATGGCGTCGATCCGGTGCGCGAGGCACGTGACGAGGCGGTCGGGCAGGGCATTACGGTGAATGGTCTTGCCATCCTGAACGAGGAAAAGAACCTCGACCGGCACTATCAGGATTATGTCATCGGCGGGCCCGGTGCTTTCGTCATCGATGCCGCCGACTATGCCGACTTCTCCCGCGCCATCCTGCAGAAGCTGATCCGCGAGATCAGCGACGTGCCCATCGCCCGGAATGATCGGGTGCCTGCCGCTATCCTGGCCGCGCGCTAGATCTTGCTGAGCGGGAAATAGCGCGTCAGCAGGAAGGGCGTCTCCCGGCTGTCCTGGCGGAACAGGGCGACCGCCTCGACGCGCAGCGGTTCCGCCGCGAAACGTGCCACCATCGGCTCCAGCGCCTGACGGAAGGCGGCTCGCTCAGCCTCGTCGGGCAGGCGGCAGGTCAGCGTCAGGTGGAAGCGGAACTGGTCCATCACATAGGGATAGCCCCAGCGCACCAGCATCTCTTCCTGCCGGTCGCTCAGCCCGGCGGCGCGGCGTTTCGCCAGTTCCGATTCCGTGGCCGGTGCGCGGAAACGGTCCAGTGCGGTGACGGCGGCAGCGGCCAGCGTATCGATCTCCGGCGATGGCGTGGCGCAGTGCAGGGCCAGGAAGCCCGACAGCTCCTTCAGCACCAGCGGTGGCGCGATGAAGGGGCGCAGCTGTGCGGCGAACCGCCCGACGCTGCTGACAAGCTGCGCCTCCGCCGCCTTGGGATGCAGCCGGAAGGGCGGCTTCAGCGTGCCGTGAAAGCCGTAATGCCGGGCGTCGCTGGTGACGTTGGCGAGGCGCGCCGGCGTGACGCCGGCCACCGCCGGCTGTTCGCGCAGTGCACCGCTGACGGCATCGCGCCCCAGCCAGCGGCAGCCGAAACGGTACAGGTCACTGTCCTCGGGCGGGCAGTAATACAGGGCGTAGCGCGGTTCACTCATGCTGGCCGGGTCTTCAGTTTGGGCGGGTCTTCAGTCGGTGGAATTGTGCCTGGGCGACGCCGGCCAGCACCACCAGCCCACCGATGATCTGGCCGGTGGTCGGGATGGCGCCGATCAGCATCGAGATAAGCACGGCGAAGATCGGCAGCAAGTTCATATAGAGGGCAGCCACCGGCACGCCGACGATGCCGATGCCGCTATGCCACAGGAAGGTGCCGAACAGGGTGGGCAGCAGCGCCACATAGACGAGGCCGACCACAATGGTCAGCGGCGGCAGCGCGTCGGGCAGCTGGGCGATGCCGGCGAGGCAGAGCAGTGGATAGAGCAGCACCATACCGGTGCCCGCCGCCGTCATGGTGAAGCTGGTGATCTGCAGCTGCGAATAGCCGGCCAGCCAACGCTGCGCGAAGACCGAATAGCTGCTCCAGCAGATCATGCCGCAGACCAGCAGCACTTCGCCCAGCACCGGCACGCGGTGATCCTGGCCCGGCCCCGCCGGCTCGCGGCTGAACACGGCGATCAGCCCGCCGGTGACGGCGAAGGCCATGGCCAGCCACATCTCCCGGCCGGGCCTTGTGCCGCTGATGATCCAGTTCACCAGCGTTGCCACGACGGGCGAACAGGTGGCGATGATGGCGGCGGAGATCGGTCCGGCGAAATAGATGCCGGAGGAATAGAACAGCGCGAAACCCAGCACGCCGGGGATGCCCAGGATCGCGATCCGGCGCAGCGGGAAGCGCGCCGGGGTGCCGGCATCTGCCTCTGCATCCTTTGGCGGGGTAGGACGGAAGGGCTGCGCGGTCGAGAGGGTGAGCCAGCACATCGCCACCGGAATCAGGATCAGGTAGCGGAACAGCGCCACCGTCCAGACGTCCAGCGTGCCCAGCAGCACATCCAGCACCGGGATGTGCGATCCCCACAGGATCGCCACACCCAGCAGCAGCATGTTGGCAAACAGAACGCGGCCGAGCGGAAGGTCCGCCCGGCCGCTGCCTGTCACCGGATTTGGGGTTTCGGTCACGTCCCCCGGATCATTTCATCGTCGGCATGATGAATTCGGCACCGGAGCGGATGCCGGTCGGCCAGCGCTGGGTGATCGCCTTCATGCGGGTGTAGAAGCGCACGCCTTCCGGCCCGTGCATGTGGTGATCGCCGAACAGCGAGCGCTTCCAGCCGCCGAAGGAATGGAAGGCCATCGGCACCGGGATCGGCACATTGATGCCGACCATGCCGACCTTGATCTGGCTGGCGAATTCGCGCGCCGCATCGCCGTCGCGGGTAAAGATCGCGGTGCCGTTGCCGAATTCGTGGTCATTGACCATCTTCACAGCGCTTTCATAGTCCGGCGCGCGCACGACGGAGAGGACCGGGCCGAAAATCTCCTCCTTGTAGATCGTCATGTCGGTGGTGACATTGTCGAACAGGCAGCCGCCCATGAAGAAGCCGTTCTCATAGCCCTGCAGCTTCAGGTCACGGCCATCGACCACCAGCTTCGCGCCTTCCTTCACGCCCTGATCGACGTAGCCGCGCACCTTCTCAATGTGCTGGCGGGTGACCAGCGGCCCCATCTCCACTTCCTTGTCCATGCCGGGGCCGACCTTCAGCGAGCGCACCTTCGGCGTCAGCCGGTCGATCAGCGCATCGCCCACCTTGTCGCCGATGGCGACGGCGACGGAGACCGCCATGCAGCGCTCACCGGCGGAGCCGTAGCCGGCCCCCATCAGCGCGTCGGTCGCCTGGTCGAGATCGGCGTCGGGCATGACGATCATGTGGTTCTTGGCACCGCCCAGCGCCTGCACCCGCTTATTGTGCGCGGTGCCGGTGTGATAGACATATTCGGCGATCGGGGTGGAGCCGACGAAGCTGACCGCCTCGATGCCCGGATGGGTGAGGATCGCGTCCACCGCCTGCTTGTCGCCATGCACGACGTTGAACACGCCGTCCGGCAGGCCCGCTTCCTTCAGCAGCTCGGCCAGGATCAGGCCGGCCGAGGGATCGCGCTCCGACGGCTTCAGGATGAAGCAGTTGCCGCAGGCAATCGCCACCGGGAACATCCACATCGGCACCATGGCCGGGAAGTTGAACGGGGTGATGCCGGCGACCACGCCCAGCGGCTGGCGGATGGTCCAGGCGTCGATGCCACCGCCCACCTGCTCGGTATATTCACCCTTCAGCAGCTGCGGAATGCCGCAGGCGAACTCGACCACTTCCAGCCCACGGGTCACCTCGCCCTGCGCGTCGGGGAAGGTCTTGCCATGCTCCGCGGTGATCGCGGCGGCAAGCCGGTCCATGTTCTTCTCGATCAGTTCCTTGAACTTGAACATGACGCGCGCGCGGCGCAGCGGCGTGGCGGCGGCCCATGCCGGGAAGGCGGCCTGCGCGGCAGAGACGACCTTGTCCACCTCGGCCGGGGTGGCCAGCGGCACGCGGGCCTGCACCTCACCGGTCGCCGGGTTGAACACGTCGCTGAACCGGCCGCTGGCGCCGTCCACCGGCGCGCCGTTCACATAATGCTGCAGCGTCTTGGTCATGGGGTTCCTCCGAGTTGTCGTCACGCCGGGTTCGATCCGGGGATCGCCGTGCGGCCTGCCTGTTTGACTGTCCGGGCTTGGTTATAGCGCCCCATGATGGGGAAGAACAACGGGCCGATAAGCACCGTTTGGCGATCCGCGGCAAACCGCCTTATCCTGCTGGCAAAGAACAAACCGGGAGAGGACGCCATGATCGCGCAGATACTGACACCCCGCATGATGCTGATCGGCGGCGATGCCGCCAAGGAGATCGCGCTGGTCATGCACAAGCTGGGGGTGCACCGGCCGCTGATCGTGACCGACCCGTTCATGCGCGATTCCGGCATGCAGGCGAATGTGACCGACCCGCTGGATTCCGCTGGCATCCGCTGGGATGTCTTCGCCGATACCGTGCCCGACCCGACGACGGATGTGGTGGAGGCCGGGCTGGGCCGGCTGCGCCTCGGCACCTTCGACTGCCTGATCGCCTTCGGCGGCGGCAGCCCGATGGACACCGCCAAGGCGATGAACGCGCTGGCCGCGCTGGGCGGCAAGATGCGCGACCACAAGGTGCCGAAGGCCGCCGACAAGGCAGCGGTACCGCTGATCTGCATCCCGACCACGGCGGGTACCGGCTCGGAGGTGACGAAATTCTGCGTCATCACCGACACCGAAACCGACGAGAAGATGCTGGTCATGGGGCTGGGCTGCCTGCCGACGGTGGCGCTGGTCGATTACAAGCTGACGATGAAGAAGCCGTTCCGGCTGACCGCCGACACCGGCATCGACAGCATCACCCATGCGGTCGAGGCCTATGTCTCGAAGAAGCGCAACCCGATGTCGGATGTCTATGCGCTGACCGCCATGCGGCGGCTCTACACCCACATCCGCACCGCCTGCTTCGAGCCAGAGAATGAGCAGGCGCGCGAGCAGATGATGCTGGGCGCGACGCAGGCAGGCCTGGCCTTCTCCAACGCCTCGGTGGCGCTGGTGCATGGCATGAGCCGCCCGATCGGCGCCTTCTTCCATGTGCCGCACGGCCTGTCCAACGCCATGCTGCTGCCCGCCGTGACGGAATTCTCGGCCGAGGCGGCGATGGACCGCTATGCCGATTGCGCGCGCGCCATGGGCATAGCGCCAGAGGATGAGGGCAACCAGTCGGCGGTGAACCGGCTGCTCGATGCGCTGCGCCGGTTGAATAAGGATCTGAAGGTGCCGACTCCGAAGGATTATGGCATCGACGAGGGGCGCTACATGGAACTGCTGGACACCATGGCCAGCCAGGCCATCGCTTCCGGCTCGCCGGGCAACAACCCGCGCGTGCCCGACGCGGCGGAGATCGTCGATCTCTACAAGCGGGTTTACGCCTAGCTTTTCGCGGGCGGCAGGGCGGTCGGCGGCTCTGTGTTGCCGCCCGCAGGGCCGGTTCCGGCGCTCTTCAGGGATTCGGGCGACCACAGGGGCTCGTCCGGCCCTGGGTTATTCGCGCCCGCGCTGTTTTCCGCGCCGTCGTTGGGCCAGCGCTGCAGCGCCAGCGCCCAGATCAGCGCGATGTTCAGCACCGGCACGAAGCTGGCCAGCACCCACCAGCCGGAATGGCCGATCCGGTGCAGGACGCGCACCGATGCCCAGATGGTGACGGCGAATACCGCCAGGCCCAGCAGGCCGGCGGGCACCAGGATCACCTCCATGCCGGCCATCATTATTCGCGGGTCCGGGATTCGGAAGCCCGGGGCCTGTTCGGCCAGTCCATGAAGGCCAGCGGCAGCAGCGCCAGCAGCCAGCCAATGCCGGGCACGAAGACCAGCAGGGCGAACAGCGGGTTCAGGCCCGTGCGCTCATAGATGCGCCACATGGGGTAGATGATCAGCAGCGCGAAGATGATGTTCCAGCCGAACATGCCCATGCCGGAATACTCCCTCAGGATGCGTCGGTGCGGAGGCTCTTCTTGAGCTTTTCGGAGGCGGATTTCAGCTGCCCGCAGGCGGCCATGATATCCGCACCGCGCGTCGTGCGCACCGGCGAGGCATAGCCCGCCGCCATAAGGATCTTGGAGAATTTGTCGATCCGCGTGTTGCTGGACCGCTCATAGGGCGAGCCCGGCCAGGGGTTGAACGGGATCAGGTTCATCTTCGCCGGAATACCCTCCAGCAGCTTGACCAGCGCGTGCGCATCCTCGTCGCTGTCGTTCACGCCCTTCAGCATCACGTACTCGAACGTGATGCGCCGCGCGTTGGAGAGGCCCGGATAGTTCCGGCACGCGTCCATCAGCTGGGCGATCGGGTACTTGCGGTTGATCGGCACCAGCACGTCGCGCAGCTCGTCCCGCACGGCGTGGAGGGAGATCGCGAGGAGGACGCCCATCTCGGCGCCGACGCGCTCGATGGTCGGGACCACGCCCGAGGTCGACAGCGTGATGCGGCGCTTGGAGAGGGACAGCCCGTCGCCGTCCGACACCACCGCCATCGCGGCCTTCACGTTGTCGAAATTGTAGAGCGGCTCGCCCATGCCCATCATCACCAGATTGGTCACGCGCCGGCCCTCGCGG
>NZ_JAKUSO010000028.1:0-39846 GCF_022449305.1 Oceanibaculum sp.
GCGAGTTGACCGATTTCCTGGAACGCTGGAAGCCGAAAAACAGTTTCAACCCGCGCAAGGCGATGGGGATGGAATAGCGCGCCGGCGGAGGCGAAGCGAGCCTAGGCCTGGATTCCCGACACCGATGGGACTTGGGGTCGGGAATGACGAATGGTGGAGAACAGGCCTGTTTACAAACTGAAACATTTCCCGCCAGCGCCGCAGCTTTACCCTGCTTTGCGCTTTCGTGTAGGATGCCCGACCTTTTCTTTCGACCCGTTTCTGTACCAGTGGGGACTAGATGACCAACGCCTCGGCGCTTATGGCCGGCAAACGCGGCCTCATCATGGGTGTCGCGAACGATCGTTCTATTGCCTGGGGCATTGCCCGCGCCGCCGCGGCGCAGGGCGCGGAACTGGCCTTCACCTATCAGGGCGACGCGCTGAAGAAGCGGGTCGAGCCGCTGGCCGCCTCCATCGGTTCCAGCCTGTTGCTGCCCTGCGACGTGACCGACGAGTCCAGCATCGATTCCACCTTTGCCGCTCTGAAGTCCGAATGGGGCAAGCTGGACTTCGTCGTCCATGCCGTCGCCTATTCCGACAAGGACGAGCTGAAGGGCAAGTATGTCGACACCACGCGCGACAACTTCCTGAATACGCTGGATATTTCCTGCTATTCCTTCACCGCTGTCGCGCAGCGCGCGGTGCCGATGATGAATGATGGCGGCAGCCTGCTGACGCTGACCTATTACGGCGCCGAACGCGTCATGCCGCACTATAATGTGATGGGCGTGGCCAAGGCGGCGCTGGAGGCCAGCGTGCGCTATCTGGCCGTCGATCTGGGCGACCGCGGCATCCGGGTGAACGGCATCTCCGCCGGGCCGATCAAGACGCTGGCCGCCTCTGGTATCGGCGACTTCCGCTATATCCTGAAGTGGAACCAGTATAATTCCCCGCTGAAGCGCAATGTGACGCTGGAGGATGTCGGCGGCTCGGCGCTCTATCTGCTCAGCGATCTCTCGACCGGCGTGACCGGCGAGATTCACCACGTCGATTGCGGCTATCACGTCGTCGGCATGAAGGCGGTGGACGCGCCCGACATCTCCGTCGTCTGACGCAGCGGAAAGCGAGCGAACATGGCTGGCAACAGCTTCGGCACGGCGTTCCGCTTCACCACCTGGGGCGAGAGCCACGGACCGTCCATCGGCTGCGTCGTCGATGGCGTGCCGCCGCTGGTGCCGCTGGGCGAGCCGGACATCCAGCACTGGATGGACCGGCGCCGGCCCGGCCAGTCGCGTTTCACCACCCAGCGCCGCGAGCCGGACGAGGTGAAGATCGTCTCCGGCGTGTTTGAGGGAGTGACCACAGGCACGCCGATCGGCCTGATCGTCGAGAATGTCGATCAGCGCTCCAAGGATTATTCGGAAATCTCCGAACAGTTCCGGCCCGGCCATGCCGACTTCACCTATCAGGCGAAGTACGGCATCCGCGATTATCGCGGTGGCGGGCGCTCCTCGGCGCGCGAGACGGCAATGCGGGTTGCCGCCGGCGGCATCGCCCGCAAGGTTCTGCACCACATTCTGGGCAAGGATATCTCGATCCGAGGTGCGCTGGTGCAGGTCGGCCCGCATGGCATCGACCGTACCGCCTGGGACTGGGCGGAGACCGAGAACAACCCGTTCTGGTGCCCCGACGCACAGGCGGCGGGACAGTGGGAGGGCTATCTGGACGGGGTGCGCAAGGCAGGCTCCTCCTGCGGCGCTGTCATCGAGGTGGTGGCCAGCGGCTTCCCCGCCGGGCTGGGCGAGCCGATCTACGACAAGCTGGACAGCGACCTTGCCCGCGCGATGATGTCGATCAACGCGGTGAAGGGCGTGGAGATCGGTGCCGGCTTCGAGGCCGCATCGCTGACCGGCGAGGAAAATGCCGACGAGATGCGCATGGCCGGCAACCGGGTCGAATTCCTGTCGAACAAGGCGGGCGGCATCCTGGGCGGCATCTCCACCGGGCAGGATATCGTGGTGCGTTTCGCGGTGAAGCCGACCAGCTCCATCCTCACGCCGCGCCGCTCGGTGGACCGCAACAACAAGGAAATCGAGGTCCGCACCAAGGGCCGGCACGATCCCTGTGTCGGTATCCGCGCCGTGCCGGTGGGCGAGGCCATGATGGCGCTGGTGCTGGCCGACCATGTGCTGCGCCAGCGCGCCCTGACCGGGAAGGTATAGCGCCATGCTGGGCTGGCTGCGCCGGGTGATCGTCGGGCTGCTGGCCCTTGTCGGCCTGATCGTCGTACTGGTCATCGGCGGCCTGTACCTGCTGTCCGACCAGCTGATGGAACGCTATGAATCGCGCTGGCAGGCGCCGGAACTGCCGCCGCGCGTGCTGCTGCACCTGCCGCTCGCCGGTGCGCTGCCGGAACAGGAAAGCGATGCGGTGCAGGCGCTCATCCGGCAGCAGCAGCAACCCAGCCTGCGCCAGGTGCTGGAGGCGCTGGATCGCGCCGCCATCGATCCGCGCGTTGGCGGCATCCTGGCCGATCTCAGCCACGCCCAGCTGGGCCTCGCCCAGGCGCAGGAGCTGCATCAGGCGATCCTGCGCTTCCGCAGCGCCGGCAAGCCGGCCATCGCCTTTGCCGACACCTTCGGCGAGGGCCAGTCCGGCAACACCGCCTACTACATCGCCAGCGCCTTCGACCAGATCTGGCTGCAGCCCTCGGGCGATATCGGCCTGACCGGCATTGCGCTCAACTTCATGTTCCTGCGCGAGGCGCTGGACGAATGGGGCATCGAGCCGCAGATGATGCGGCGGCAGGAATATAAGGGCGTTGTCGAGACGCTGACCGAACGCAGCCTTACCCCCGCGGTGCGACAGAATTACCAGCGCATCGCCGAGTCCCTGCATGGCCGGATGATCGCCGATATCGCCACCCGCCGCTCTGTCGATGCCGACCGCCTGCGCGCTCTGGTGGACGAAGCGCCAGTCGAGGCCGCGCGCGGGCTGGAGAACCGGCTGGTGGACCGGCTGGGCTACCGCGATGAGGCGCGCGCCGCCGCGTTGGCGGTGGCCGGTAATGACGCGAGGCCGGTGCCGCTTGGTGCCTATGCCCGCCATGCCGCCAGGCCGCAGGAAAAGCCGGCGGCCGAGATCGCGCTGATCACCGCCAGCGGCCCCATCGTGCGCATGGCGCCTGACGGTCTGTTCCGCGAGGATATCGCGTCTGCCGGCCAGCTGGCGGACGCGCTGGACGCGGCGGTCAATGCCCCGTCGGTGCGGGCAATCCTGTTGCGCATCGACAGCCCCGGCGGCTCCTACATCGCCTCCGACAGCATCTGGCAGGCGGTTCGCCGCGCCAAGGAAGCCGGCAAGCCGGTCGTCGCCTGGATGGGCAATGTCGCAGCCTCCGGCGGCTATTTCATCGCCATGGCGGCAGACCGCATCGTGGCGCAGCCGATGACGCTGACCGGGTCCATCGGTGTGGCCGGCGGCAAGATCGTATTCGCCGGCGCGCTGGACCGGCTGGGCATCGGCCATGACCGGGTTGCGGCCGGCGCCAACGCTACCCTGTACAGCCCGCTGGAGCCGTTCACCGACGCCCAGCGCCGGCAGATGGAGCGCACGCTGGACCGCATCTATGCCGATTTCACTGGCAAGACAGCGGCGGCACGCGGGCTGGATGCGACGCAGATCGACCGCGCGGCACGAGGCCGCGTCTTCACCGGCGCCGATGCCGGCGAGATCGGGCTGGTCGATGCCGTTGGCGGCTATGCCGAAGTACAGCAGGCGCTGCGCGCGCTGCTCGGCCTGTCGGACGGCGCACCGCTGAAGCTGCAGCCCTTCCCGGCGCCGGAGGACCCGTTCCAGGCCGTGCTGGACATGCTGCGCGGCGGCGAGTTCATGCAGGCACTGACCAGCCTGTCGCAGCTGTCGGCACTGCTGACGCAGTATGAGGCATTGCTGGGCGGGGCGATGGAAGCGTCGCAACCGCTGCGCCTGCCGCTGCCGGAAATCAAGTGAGGGCGCCCCGCAATGCGCCTTCATTCCGCCGCAGAAGACCGGCAAGGTTAGGGGCATGATGCGCCGCCTGCCCTTCCTGCTGTTTGCCGCCCTGCTGGCAATTGCCGCGACGCTGATCGCGCCGGTCCCGTCCAGCGCGGCTTCCGGCGCCAAGACCGACAGCACGAACACGGCGCGTTTCGTCAACGTCGGCCCCTACATGATCAATTTCCTGCAGGACGAGAAACCGGTCGGCGGACGCCTTGCGCTGACCATCGAGGCCAAGGATCTGGCCGCGCGCACGGCGCTGACCCAGAACAGCCAGCTGGTCGATGCCATGGTCCTGCCGCTGGCCATCGAGCTCTATTCCGCTGGCCGGCCCAGCCAGCAGAGCATCCGCACCTTCAAGCTTAAGCTGATCGACGCGCTGAACCGGCAGTTCGGAGATGTCGTCACGGACGTCTATATCCGCAGTTTGATGTAGGCGTCAGCCGCCCTTGTGGCCGGCGATCAGGAATTCGCGGTTGCCCTCCGGCCCCAGGATCGGCGAGGGCTCGATCCCCAGCACATTCCAGCTCGGCTGTGCCGACAGCCAGTCCGCAATGCGCTGACAGACCTCCTCATGCAGTTCCGGGTCGCGCACCACCCCGCCCTTGCCGACACGTTCCTTGCCGACCTCGAACTGCGGTTTGATCAGCGCCACGAGAAAGGCCTTTGGCCCGGTCAGCTCCAGCGGCCGTGCCAGCACCAGCTCCAGCCCGATGAAGCTGGCATCGCAGACCACCAGCTCGATGGCATCCGGCACCTGCTCCGCCGTCAGGTGCCGGGCGTTGGTACGCTCCAGCACTACCACCCGGTCATCCTGCCGCAGCTTCCAGGCCAGCTGCCCGTGGCCCACATCAACCGCATAGATTCTGGCCGCTCCGCGGCTCAGCAGCACATCGGTGAAGCCGCCGGTGGAGGCCCCGACATCCAGGCAGGTCATACCGGTCGGATCGATCCCGAAATGATCTAACCCATGTTGCAGTTTCAGCCCGCCGCGCGAAACCCAGGGATGATCCTGCCCCTTCAGCTCCAGCGGCGCGTCCTCTGGCAGCGCCGTGCCGGGCTTGTCCAGCCGCTTGGTGTCGGAATAGACCAGCCCGGCCATGACGAGCGCCTGGGCGCGGGCCCGGCTTTCCACCAGCCCGCGTTCCACCAGCAGCACGTCGAGGCGTTTCTTCGCCACCGGGGCCATCGGGCGGTCAGTCCCGCCGGATCGGCATCGTCATGCAGCGCGGCCCGCCGCCGCCCATGGTGAACATGGTCAGGTCCGGGTCCAGCACCTCCAGCCCCAGGGCACGCAGCTTCGCGTTCACATCCTTCGAGCCAGCGGCGGACAGCACCTTGCCGCCGCCCAGCGCCAGCACATTGCCGTTCAGTTCCATCGCCTCCTTGTAGCTGACCGGCACCAGCTCGATCCCAAGGCCGCGCAGCCAGCCGGTGAAATCGTCGGGCAGCACCTCCAGGCAGGCCAGCGCCACCTTCTCCGCCGCCATGGCGAACAGCAGGTCCATATGCAGGAAATGCTGGGCGAAGGGCTGGCAGCGCACCTGCCACCCCTGCCCCTCGAACCAGCCGGCGACCTGCCGGGCCGACGCCTCCTTGGTGCGGTCGCCGCTATAGCCGATCAGCAGCGTGCCGGGGCACACGATATGGATGTCGCCGCCCTCGATGGAGCCGGCCGTGGCCCAGTTCCACACCGGAATGCCATTGCCCTGGTAGAAGCGCACGATGGGCGCCACCTCGCCGACGCGCTGCGGACGGAACATCTGCGTCACCAGCACGCCCCAGGGCGTCATGACGTCCGGGTCGCGGGTATAGACCTGATAGGGCAGGTTCGGGTCGGGCGCGGCGAAGTGACACGTCACCCCGGCGCTTTCCAGCGCCTGCACCATCTCGCGGTGCTGGCGCTGTGCCAGCTGCAGATCGAAGGAAGTGCCCCGCCGCAACGTCTCCTCGGCCACGGAATTGGCAGGAAACCAGCGGAAATTGTCAGGCTGGCACAGCAACACATCGCGCAGGAGCCCATAATCGCTGTCAGCGCCATAGGCCAGGGTTCGGGAGTCTGTCATCGTGGCATCCGGAAAAGGCAAGTGAGGCAAGCAGTAAGTCGGATTGACAGGTTGGGTGCAAGCCCGCACTGTCCGACCGATCCACCATACGAGGAAGCGATGCGCGACACGACCCTTTACGAAGCCTCCTTCGAGGAACCCGTCCTGCGCCGCGATCTGGCCGCCACCTGCCAGCTATTCGGACTGTACCGGCTGGCGCATGTCGATGACGGACGGATCACGGTCCGCCTGCCGGATGGCGTGCTGGCAAAGCCGGACGATGTGGCGTTCGGCGACATGCGCGCCTCGGACGCGCTGATCGTCGCCGATGGCAAGGAGAGTGACGCGGAAAGCCGTGTCGATGCCGATACGCTGGCCGCACACCGCGCCATCCTGGCGGCCCGGCCGGAGATCACGGCGGTGATCGAGGTGACGGGCGGCGCCGCGGCGGCGGTTGCCTGCGGGCCAGAGGGCCTGCTTCCGATCAGCCAGTTCTCGCTGCAATTCTATAATCGCATCGGCACGGAGGAGATGGCGGTGCCGGGCGATAACCTCGCCGCCGGCAAGCGCGCGGCGGAGGCTTTGGGCCAGCATTGCGCGCTGCTGCGCAAGGGGCGCGGCATGCTGGTGGCCGGCCGCACGATACCGGAAGCCTTCGTGCTGATGTTCTACCTCATCCGCTCCTGCCAGGTGCAGGTGCCGGCCGTCACCGGCGGGGCGGAACTGGTGCTGCCGAGCCATGAGGTAGCCGAATATACCGCCCAGCAGTACGAGCGCGACCCGGCCCCCGGCGGCAAGCGGGAATGGCCGGCGCTGCTGCGCATGCTGGATCGGCTGAAACCTTCCTATACGAACTGAAGGGTGAAATGGTTCCTTCACAAATCGATCACATCGATGTGAAAAGCCGTTGAGTTTAAACGATAATTTTTGTGCCTATCTCTTGGCTATCGAGGCCGGCACCAGCCGTCGGTCCAAACGGATAACCCAAGGAGAAGCACAATGACCATGCGTACCCTGATCAACAAGACCACCCTCCCCGCCCTGCTGGTTGCCGGCCTTGTCGGTGTCGCCGCCACCGCGCCGGCCTCCGCCACGGTGTGGGGCGCCAGCGACGCCAACCCGACCGCGCTGAACATGGTCACCGACTATGAGCGCACCCAGGCTTCGGTCCAGCCGATCGATACTGGTCTTCCGGGCAATGCCTCCGGCGCCAGCGACGCTGACCCGACCGCCGGCAACCGCAACCTCGCGGTGAATGTGATCGATGGCGATGCCGCGCCGAGCCAGGCTCAGCTGTCGCAGAACCCGAACACGAATGTCGAGGTCGGCATCTACTAAGCCTCCTGAAACAGGCTTGAATCGAATAGACGGAAAGGCGGGGGAAACCCCGCCTTTCTTTTTTCAGTCGCCGGCGGGACGTGCAGCAAACTGTGTCCTCACAGGACCCGAGAGATCGGCGATCTCGCGGATCAACTTCTGCAGGATGGCGACACGGAAATCGTCGAAGCCTTCCGCCACCACCAGGAAGGCATTGTCCCCGCCGATCACCTGGTTCTCGTAATACAGGTCCAGCTTCAGTTCGCGCGGCGTCGGCGAGCCGAAAGGCTGCGGCCGGTCATTCAGGATCGGCAGGCCGTTGATGGTGATGCCCTTGGCGACCGCGCGGTCGCGTGCCGGGGCCGCCTGCACGCCGCGATTGGTCGGCCCGTCGCCGGAAATATCGATCACCTTGCGCTTGCCCTCGAACGGCGCACGCTCGATGACGCCGACGGAATAATCGATGGCGGAACCGATCGCGGTCCACATAGACCGGTTCAGCGGCTTGCTTTCCAGCAGGCTGGCGAAGGCCTCCGCCGTCTCCGGCCCGTCCACCAGCGTCCAGTCGATGAGCGTCCACTGGAACTCCGCCCCCGCCCATTCGACATAGGCGATGGCGACCTTGCCCTGCTCGCCATCCTGGATGGCGCGGATCACGGCGGGATGGCGGATCGCGTCGATATAACCCTCGCGCTGCTGGCTCATCTCGTGCTCGTCCATGCTGCCGGAGACATCGACCGCCAGCACCAGCACCAGATCGACCGCCGGCCCGGCGGCACGCGCGGGCGGCACGCTTTGCACCAAAATGAAAAGGGTCATGAAAACAGGGAAAAGCAATCGCATTGCCGACTCCTTTGGGCCAACTCCTCTGTGGATGGCATTGCCCCTGATGGATTCCCCGTGTTTCAGTCTGTGCGAATATGAAGGTTGCCGCAAGATGGCAGGACAAGCCCCTTGGCGAGACGGCACCCGCCGCCTATCTTCCCCGGCATGTCGCGCGATTTTCTTCCCTTCCGGTGGCGTTCCACCGTGGCCGTGCTGCTGATCCTGGTCGGGCTGGTGATCTATTCCCTGCTCGCCATGGTCGTCGGCACCTATTTCCTGCCCGATCACTGGGCGGCGGAGCTGGGCTTCTACCTGGTGGCCGGCATCGCCTGGGTCTGGCCCAGCGCGAAGCTGATCGGCTGGGCCGCCAGAACCGACGCCAAGCCGCACCAGTAATCTTCAGGCCGCGGCGGCGGGATCGTTGCCGTCATCATCGCCCTTCGTGCTGAAGACCGGCGGCACTTCCTGCAGCTCATCAAGCGGGATTTGGCTGGCGATGCGGTGGCTCTTCTCCGGCTCCAGCACGGGCGGGCGCTCCCGGTCGCAGATATCGCCCAGCTTGCGCGGGCAGCGCGTGGCGAACGGGCAGCCCTCCGGCGGGTTCAGGGCGCTGGGCAACTCGCCCTCCAGCACGATGCGACGCTTCTCGATGGCGGTATCGGCCACCGGCACGGCGGACAGTAGCGCCTCCGTATAGGGGTGGTAGGGCGGCGAGAACACCTCCTCGGTCGTCCCCTGCTCCATGATCTGGCCCAGATACATGACGACGATGCGGTCCGCCAGATAGCGCACCACCGACAGGTCGTGGCTGATGAACAGCAGCGTCGTGCCGGAATTCCGCTGGATCTCCATCAGCAGCTGCGTCACGGCGGCCTGCACCGAGACGTCCAGCGCCGAGACCGGCTCGTCGGCGATCACCATGTCCGGATTGCCGGCGAAGGCGCGGGCGATGCCGACGCGCTGCTTCTGACCGCCGGACAGCTGGCGCGGGCGGCGCTTGGCGAAGTCGCGCGGCAGCTTCACCATGTCCAGCAGCTTCAGCACGCGTTGCTCGATCTCCTTCGGGTCGCTGGCAACGCCGAACTTGCGGATCACCCGGGCGATCTGCCCACCCACCGTATGGCTGGGATTCAGCGTGTCGTTCGGGTTCTGGAATACCATCTGCAGCGAGCCGATCTGCTCCGGCGAGCGCTGCTCCACCGGCAGATCGCCGATATCGTCGCCATTGAAGCGGATGCTGCCCTCGCTCGCCGTCTCCAGCCCCATCAGCACCTTGGCGAAGGTGGACTTGCCGCAGCCCGATTCGCCGACAATGGCGACCGTCTGCTGCCGGCGGGCATCGAAACTCAGCGTCTCGTTCGCCTTCACATAGCGGATGGTGCGGCCCTTCAGCAGCGCCATCAGCGATTTGTCCGTCAACTCGTAATATTTGCGCATCTCATCGACACGCAGCACGCGCTCGCCCGGTGTCAGCGGCTCCAGCGTCTCGACATCCGGCGAATAGGCGCTCCAGTCGATCTCGTCCCAGCGCAGACAGCGCGCCACATGCGGGCGCGGCCCTTGCGCCACCTTCTCCAGCTTTATCGAACCAGCATCGCAACGTCCGGTCTCGAAATGGTCGCAGCGCGGCCCGAAATTGCAGCCCTTGGGCCGCCGGTGCGGCAGCGGCAGCTGCCCGCGGATCGGCACCAGCGGATGTGCGTACTTGTCCGACCCCGGCATCGGGATCGCGCCGAACAGCCCATGCGTGTAGGGATGGCGCGTGGTCTGGAACACCTCGTCGATGCTGCCTTCCTCGATCACCTCGCCGGAATACATGACAAAGACGCGGTCGCAGGTCTCCCGGATCAGCCCCAGATTGTGCGAGATGTAGAGGTTGGAGGTGCCGAAATCGCGGCTGAGTTCGGCGATCAGCTCCACGATGCCGGCCTCCACCGTCACGTCCAGCGCGGTCGTCGGCTCGTCCAGCAGCAGCAGCGACGGCTTGGACAGCAGCGCCATGGCGATCACCACGCGCTGCTGCTGGCCGCCGGAAATCTGGTGCGGATAGGCTTCCAGGATGCGCTGGGCATCGGGCAGCTTCACGGCATCCAGCAACTCCGCCGCGCGCTTCAGCGCCGTCGCCTCGTCCACCCCTTCATGGCAGATCGGCACCTCGGCCAGCTGCCGGCCGATGGTCATGGACGGGTTCAGGGCCGCCATCGGCTCCTGATAGACCATGGCGATGTCCTTGCCGCGCAGCCGGCGCAGCTCCTCCGGGGACATCTGCACGATATCGCGGCCCCGGAACTTGATGGAGCCGCCGACGATGCCGCCATTGCCGCCCATATAGTTCATGATCGCCATGGCGACGGTGGACTTGCCGCAGCCCGACTCACCGACCAGGCCGGCGGTCTCGCCCTCGTTCAGCGTCAGGCTGAAATCCACCACCGCCGGAATCTCGCCGGCACGGGTGAAGTAGGAGATCGAGAGATTCTCGATCTCCAGCACGGGGATATCGCTGTTGCCGTTGATTGCCATGGCTCAGTCCCTCAGCGAGATTTCGCGCAGGCCGTCGGCCAGCAGATTGAACCCCAGCACCAGCGAGGAGATCGCGATGCATGGGAAGATCGTCATGTGCGGGAACGCCATGGCCATGCCGCGCGTCTCGTTCACCATGCCGCCCCAGTCGGGATCGGGCGGCGGCAGGCCGAGCCCGAGGAAGCCAAGCACGCCGATGGTGATGATGACATAGCCGAGGCGCAGGCAGCCATCGACGATCAGCGGCCCGCGCGCGTTCGGGAGGATTTCAACGAACATGATGTACCAGGCGGATTCGCCGCGGGTCTGCGCGGCGGCCACATAGTCGCGGGTGCGCAAATCCAGTACCAGCCCGCGCACGATGCGCATGATGCCCGGCGCGCTGGCGAAGGTGACGGCGATGATGATGTTGATGCCCGACGCGCCGAAGGTGGTGATGACCACGACATAGAGCACCAGCACCGGGAAGGAGAGGATGATGTCGGCCACGCGGCTCAGCACATCATCGATCCAGCCGCGCTTGTAGCCTGCCGCCAGCCCCATGACGATGCCGACCGCATAGGCGCAGAAGGTGGCGAGCGGGGCGTAGAACAGCACCGTCCGCGCCCCCCACATCAGGCGCGAGAGGATGTCGCGGCCCAGATGGTCAGTGCCCAGCCAGAAGGTGCCGCCATCCGGTGCGGTCACGCCCGGCACCTGGAAGGGCACATATTGCGCATTCGGCGGATAGGGTGCGATCAGCGGCGCGAGCAGCGCCATCAGGCACCAGAAGACGATGATGGAAAGGCCGACCGTACCGACGCCGCTTTCGCGGATCAGCGCCAGGCGCCGCCAGTTGCGTGTCAGGACGCCGGGGCCGGATTTGGGCAGGGCGGTGTCTGTCATCTGCCCCTCCTCACGCGAACCGGATGCGCGGGTTGAGATAGGTGTAGCCGATATCGGCGATGGTCTGCGTCGTCACGGCGACGAACACGGCGACCATGGCGCAGGCCTGGATCATGTAGATGTCCTGGTTCAGCGAGGCCTCCAGCAGCAGCGCGCCGAAGCCTTTGTAGGCGAAGAAGAACTCCACCACGATGACGCCGGAAAGTAGCCAGTTGATCTGCAGCATGATGACCGTGAAGGGCGCGATCAGCGCGTTACGCAGCGCATGGCGCAGGATGACCTGCCGATAGGGCAGCCCCTTCAGCACGGCGGTGCGGATATAGGGCGTCTGCATCACCTCCGCCATCGAGGCGCGGGTCATGCGCACCAGATAGCCGAAGCCATAGAGGAACAGCACCGAGACCGGCAGGATCAGCTGCACCGGATCGAAGCCGCCGGTCATGCCGCTGGTGCCGGGCAGCCAGCCCAGCGTGAAGACGAAGATGAAGGCCAGCAGCACGGCGCTGGCGAATTCCGGCACCGAGGTGGTGCCGATGGAGGTGAGCGAGATCACCCGGTCGAGGGCCGAGCCCTCCTTCATGCCGGCCAGCACGCCCAGCGCCAGCGAGACCGGCACCATGATGGCGTAGGTCGCGGCCCCCAGGATCGCGGTGTTGCCGAGCCGGTCCCACAGAATGTCGGCGACCGGCGCCTTGAAGCGGATGGACTGCCCGAAATCACCGCTGGCAATACTGAACAGCCAGTCGAAGTAGCGGACATAGAGCGGGCGGAAATAGCCGTTGTTTTCCAGCCAGATATTACGCTGTTCGATGGAGGTGTAAGGACCGAGAACCTTCACCGCCACGGCCTCGCCATTCACTTCCAGCAGGAGGAACAGCAGGATCGAGACCACCAGCATGGTGACGATCATGAAGGCCAGGCGCTTGGCCAGGAAAATCAGCATCTATGGACACCTCCAATGGCGGCCCCTCCCACCCGGCCTGTTGCGGATGGGAGGGGTGCACCGGTCTATGCGATCAGGCGTCGAGCCAGATCTTGTTGACGTGCATTTCCTCGGCCGGCTGGATCTTGAAGCCCTTCACCTTCTTGTTGCTGGCGGTGAAGATCGAGCGCCAGTACGGCTGGATGATGACGGCGTCCTGCTGCAGCAGCTTTTCGACCGGTACCATCTTTTCCTTGCGCTTCTCCGGGTCCAGCACGCCCATCGCCTCATCGAGCAGCTTGTCGAACTCCGGATTGGAATAGGAGCTTTCGTTCCAGGCCACGCCGGAACGGTAGGCCAGGTTCAGCACCTGCACGCCCAGCGGGCGATGCGTCCAGGAGGTGAAGCCGAAGGGCGTGGTGGTCCAGCGGTCCCAATAGGTGCCACCGGGCAGGATGTTGACCTTCAGGTTGATGCCGGCCGGCTTCACCATCTCCGCGATGGCGAGGCAGGTATTCGGCTCCCACGACGGCTGGGTCACGCAGTCGATGGTGATTTCCAGGCCGTTCGCATAGCCGGCCTCGGCCAGCAGCTTCTTGGCCTTGTCGTAATCCTGCTTCATCGGCGGCAGCTCGGCATATTCCGGATGGACCGGGCTGACATGATGGTCCTCGCCGGGCACGCCGAAGCCCTGATAGGCCAGCTCCAGCAGGCGCTTATGGTCGATACAGGCCTGGATGGCCTGACGCACGCGCACATCGTCAAACGGCTTTTCCGTCACCTTCATGCGGGCAACGCCGGTCTGGCCGGTCACCGTCTCGTAGATCTGCAGATGCGACATCTGCTTCACCGCCGGCACATTCTCAGTGATCAGGCGATAGAGAAGATCGACCTGGTTGGAGGCCAGCGCGGCCAGCCAGGCGGAATGGTCATCGCCATGGTCGATATAGGTGACGCCATCCAGATAGACATCGCCGCCCCAGTACGGGTCGCCCCGCCGCTCGAAGCGCGCGGTCTCGCCGACGCGGAAATCCTTCAGCGCAAAGGGGCCGGTGCCGACCGGATTCTCGGTCAGGTTGCCGCCCTGCTTCACGAAGTCGCGATGCGCGATCAGCGCCGGATAGTCGCCCATCGATTCCGGCAGCGCGATGTCCGGCGTCTGCAACTTGAAGCGCACCGTATGGGCATCGACCTTCTCGATCGCACCCGGCGCCATCTTCTTCTTGCCGCCCTCCTCGATCACCATGGAGCTGAAGCGGCCCAGGTTCGAAGAACCGGTGGCCGGGTCGAGCCAGCGCTCGAAATTGAAGATCACGTCGTCGGCGCCGAACTCGTCGCCGTTCGACCACTTCACGCCCTTGCGCAGCCGGAAGGTCCAGGTCTTCAGATCGTCGGACGTCTCCCAGCCCTCGGCGAGGAAGGGGCGGGTCACATTGTCGGACCCGACCTGCGTCAGCGATTCGATGACATGGCGGGCGATGTTGCCCTTCTCCGACCAGTCATAGGTCGCGGGGTCGGTGATCTCCTTCACATTCATGGAGATGCGCAGATTGCCGCCCTTCTTGGGCGTACCACTCTGCGCCAGCGCCGCCGAGCTGGTGCCCATCAGCTTGTCCGCCATCGCATAGGCGGTGCCGGCGGAAACGCCCAGCAGGGTCGCGGTGCGCAGGAAGTCGCGGCGGCCGATTCGGCCCTTGCCAAGCTGCTCGGCAAGCTTCGGGATATAGGGGTGATTACCGTTCCGGGGCGTGTCGCTCATGATTGTACCTCCCGCTCTCTCATGGGTCGCTGCGCCGCTGCTACCAAGTAAAAAATGACCCTATTTACTCGGAAAATCGATCAACCGACATCATTGATAAATAGACAATACGGTATTTATTGAACCTGCCAGTATCAGTGGCAATTCAACAAAATCTTCATACGCATCGCCAGCAAAATGCCGACCGAACGACAGAGCGCTCGATTCGGATGGACTGCGATTTTTGAAGATGCAGCCCGGATTGTCAACCTCTCAAGCCCGCTATACTGACAAGATAATTGATAGGAAAGGCAAATTAGTATTTTTTCCTCAAAAGAAAAGGGCGCCGCCTTGTGAGGACGGCGCCCAGTTGGGGGCACAGGGAGAAACTAAAGAAAATCACGACATGGCAGCGGGGCTCAGCTGTTCTCCATGCCCTGCAGGACGATCTCGCCCTGCTCCAGGGCCTGCTTCAGCTCATCGACGCCGCGCCGGGCTTCCTCATACATCTCGCGGCAGCGCGCGATCTCGCGCATCTCGCCCTCGGTCACCGGGCCACGGCCTGTGGTGCCGGCATCCAGCAGCTTGGCGAGATAGCGGCCGCGCAGCTTCGCGGCGATGGTGACGATGCCCTCAATCTCGCGGGCGGAAACATCCATGACGATCTTGCGCGCCTCGCTGGTGAACTGCTGGCGCTGGAAACCGTCCAGCTCGCGCAGCAGCTGCTGGCGGTTCACCCCCTTGCGCGGCAGGCCAGCACCCTGACCGGTCAGCCAGGCGGCCTGCGGCTCGGCGCGGCCCGTGTCCGCATGACGGTCAGCATCCCGTTCCGCACGCAGCGGCTCCTTCTGGCGGGGCGCCGGCTTCGGCTGCGCCACCACGGGACGGACAGTCGGGCGCACGGCCTTGGCGGGCGAAACCACCGGCTTCTGCGGGGCATCGGCCTCGGTGGTTGCCTCTCGGCGCGGCGCGGCGAAACGGGTGGCGGTCATCAGCGACATGGTCCCTCCTGGCATAAAGCGGGTGGCCCAAATGGGCCTCGCCAGGAATAAAGCAACCGCCGTGCCAGCCGGGAAAGTCAGGGAAATAAAAGGCTTTCAGCACCCATCGCCACCGGTCGGGCAGCTTTTGCCGGGTCTGTTTCGGATGCCCGGCAGAAACCGCCGAAACGGACCGGTCAGAGGGTGCGGTAACGGTCCACGCCGTCCGGTCCGGTCTGGCGCGCCAGCTTCCCGTCATGCAGCAGACGGTTCAGGTGCGCCAGCGCCTCGCCGATGGCGAAACCAAGCTGCATCATATCCAGCTTGCGGGTGAACATCGCATTCATCACCTCGATGGCGGTGCGCGGCGTCTCGGCGCAATCTGCCAGGATCAGGTCCAGGCGGTGCTGGTGATGCTGGCGCAGATGGGCAATTCGCTCATGCAGGCCGGTGAAAGGCGTGTCGTGCGAGGGCAGCACCAGCGTATCCGCCGGCAGGTCCCTGAACCGGTCGAGACAGCCGAGATAACGCGCCAGCGGGTCTCCATCCGGCTCCTGCGGCCAGAGCGAGACGTTCGGGCTGATGCGCGGCAACACGATGTCGCCGGAGATCAGCAGCCTGTCTTCCGGGCAGGCAAGGCACGCATGCTCCGGGCAGTGCCCCTCGCCGATGATCACCTGCCAGCCACGGTTGCCGATGCGGATGGTCTCGCCGCCGAATATACGGCGATAGGCAGCCGGGATCGGCTCCACCCCCTTGCGGTAGCGCCCGACACGTTCCAGCAGGGCCGGCATCTGCTCCTCGCTGACGCCGGCGCGGCTGTAGAAGGCCTGGGCCACCGCCTCGCGGCTGCCATCATCCTCGGCGCGCTGGTGGCGGCCATAGAGCCATTCCGCCTGGGTGATCCACAAGGGCGCGTTCCAGCGCTGTGTCAGCCAGCCGGCCTGGCCGATATGGTCCGGGTGGAAATGCGTGACCAGGATGCGGGTGACAGGACGGCCGCCCAGCGTGCTGGCGAACACGCCTTCCCACAGGGTGCGGGTCTTCTCGCCGCCGATGCCGGTATCGACGATGGTCCAGACTTCGCCATCCTCCAGCAGCCAGAGATTGATGTGGTCCAGCGCGAAGGGCAGCGGCATGCGCAGCCAGTACACGCCCTCGGCCACGCGCATGGTCGTGCCGCCCTCGGGCAATTCGCTGAAACGGTAATCGATCTCTGGCTTCATGGTCCGTTCATCCCCCCGCTTTCGTTGCGGGCAAGACTAGCGGCCCGGTGCCGGATGGCAAGCAGGCAGCGTGGACCGGCGCCGGATGCCAGCCATGCGGCACGCCGGATCGCCAGCAATAATCAGACGTTGAAGTTGAAATTGATCGGCTGGACCAGGTTCAGCAAATAGGCGTCCCTGCCGGAGCCCAGACCCAGCTGTGAAGTAGCGGACTCAGCATCCTTCATCGCCAGGAATTTCTGGATGAATTCCATGGCGAACTTGCTGGACCCGGCATAGGGGTCCTCCGTTTCAGGCGACTCGCTGCCGACAAACTGGGCCAGCGTCGCATCGACGATGCTCTTTTCCATCTGCTGCGTGCGCAGATCGGAATTCAGCGTCTCACGCACCCGCCCCAGCGAGAACAGCGCGTCCTCCAGCGCCGCGATGGCGCCGGTGCTGTCACCGCCATCGCTTGGCAGGCCATCGGCCCCGCCACGCAGGATGGCACCGAAATTGGTCGCGAAGTCGCTGATCGCATCGACGCTCATGAGCCGGCCGCTGGATTCCACACGGTACTCAATATTTTCCTGGTCAGCGGACAGCAGGTTCCGCCCTTCAAACGCGGCAGCGTTGATATAAGTCTGCAAATCGTTCGACAGCCTGCGATAGGCGCTGTCCACCGCGGCGCGCGGGTCCAGCTTCTCCGACGCCAGGTTGAAGGAGCTGGCGTCGATCGAAATCTCGCGGAAGGCAGTGCTGGTCGCGGTCGCCACCGGGCTGTCCAGCGCGGTCAGCACATCCTGGGCATTGGCGAAGGAGCTGATGTCGCGGCCAGTCAGCTCGGCCAGCACGCTGGTCGTCAAATCCCGGCCGCGGGCCTCGATATTGAAACCGTTCAGCAGCTCATAGCTCTGATTGCCGCCGGCCAGCAGATTGTCGAGGCCGGCCGTGCGCGGGTCGTTAATCAGGTCGCCGATCTTGCCGACAATCTCGTCATACTGGGCCTGCAGGCCAGTGCGGTTGGAACTGGCGGGCAGCGCCGTGGACTCCACCGCCAGGCCACGCAGTTCACCCAGCAGCAGATTGATCTCGCTCAGCCGCGAGCCGGCATCACGCACCGCTTCCGCGCCGGGATAGAGCGAGGCGGAATTCAGCGTCGCAGCGAATTGCGGGATCGAGGCAATCGCATCCGTCAGTGCCGTCCTGTCCGCCGTAACTTCCTTGCGGACATTGGCCAGCTCAGTCGTGCCGCTGGCGATGATACCGCCCGCCGTCGCCAGATTGCCGGCATCGCCGGACCCGGTCACGGCCTGGAAGCTGGCATTGGCGGCATCGATATCGGCCAGGAATCCGGTCAGATCCTGCGAACGCGCGGTCACGGTCTCGCCGGTCGATTTATACTGCACGGACAGGTCGGGCAGCGCGCCGTTCAACAGATTTTCCAGCGTGCCGGCGGCATCCGCATCGCCGTCATCATAGGAATATGTCGCCTCACTATAGGCGGTGTTGATCTTGTCGCGCAGATCCGCGAACTCGGTCTTGTAGCTGTCCAGCCTGGCAGCGTTCGCGGGGTCACTGGCGAGGCCGACCAGCGCGTTCATGCGGCTGACATAGCCTTGAATGCGGCCCAGCGAATCATTGGCGGCGGCCAGCAACCCGTTCTGGCGCACCAGTTCGGGGATGGCCGCTTCCTGCACCGGGATTTCCGCCTGTAATTCACCGGCCGGGTCCTGCACCGCATCCAGCGCGCCATAACCGGCGCGGATCAGCTCAAGCTGGCTCTGGATCGCATCCACCTGGGCGATCGCCTGCTTCGACAGCTGCACGCCATTGTAGAGCAGCGTCTGGTCGTCGCGCGCATCATTGATGCGGATCGAGCTGCCGCCCGTCGCGGTCGTGCTCTCGACACCCTTGAATTTTTCGAGGTCGAGCCGCCCTTCGATGAGCCGCGCCTGCGTTTCCACCGACTGCACGGCAATCTGTGCCGGCAGGTTCAGCGTGAAGGTGACGACCGAGCGCAGCACATTGTCGCCCAAAATATCGTAGGGGCTGGTGACATTGCCGATATTGCGCAGGAAGTAGGTCGCCTCTCGCAGGGCCGGGTTATTGTTGCCCAGCGCCTTCTCGAACTCGTTGAGGATATATTTCTGCGACAGGTCTTCCAGGAAAGCCGCGTCCTGCAGCTTCGACGCGCCGCTGTTCGCGAAGTCGAAGGCACCGGCGATTTCGCGGTAGCGGTTGTCGGACAGCCGGTTGGCCAGCGAGCTGTTGTCGTCCAGGTCGCTCTCCAGCACCTTCTTCAGGCGCCCGGGATACTGCGCTTCACTTTCCAGGCTAAAGGCGGACAGGGCAAAATTCATCAGCCGGCGATCCTTCATCAGATCGTCGACGCTTTCGATGGAGCCGGCCTTTTTCTTGAAATACTCGACCTCGCGCATGACCTGCGCAGTCTGTCCGAACTGCGCGATCTGCTGCGAGGTGTTCTTCTGCAGCATCTGGAAGGAGAGTGCTGCGGAGACACCGCTCATAAAGGCGACGTTGGCTACCATGACGCTTCTGTCACTTCATATTGCCGTTGGGCGGAGGGCAAGCCTTTTGCCGCCCAATTCCACGAGGTGAACATTAGCATAGCCTCCGCGTGAGTCCAGTAGAATCTCACGCGGAGGCAAAGCAAGATACGGGCCAGAAATGCTGAACCGTCAGGCGGCCTTGCGCGCCGGCACCGACTTTT
Organism: Oceanibaculum sp.; assembly: GCF_022449305.1. Taxonomy (NCBI): domain Bacteria; kingdom Pseudomonadati; phylum Pseudomonadota; class Alphaproteobacteria; order Rhodospirillales; family Oceanibaculaceae; genus Oceanibaculum; species Oceanibaculum sp. The sequence continues at coordinate 19,191 of NZ_JAKUSO010000028.1, forward strand.
CGCCCAGATCCCAGAAAAGTCCGGCCATCATCTGCAGCCCCTCGCGGATGATCGGCAGCAGCGCATGCTCGTTCGGCGCATGCTGGGAGCAGGACGCATAGGAATGCGGGACCCATACGGTAGGCAATTTCAGCACGTCGGTAAAAATGTCATTGGGCAGCGAGCCGCCGAGATTGGGCAGGATCGCCGGCTTCGCCCCCAGCGTCGCCTCGATGGAGCCGACCGCCCACTTCACCCAGGGATCGTCCGGGTCCAGGCGCGTCGCCTTGAAATAGGCATCGCGGCTGGGCGCCAGCTGCACCGCCTGGAAGCCGCGCTCGTCCAGATGCTTGCGCAGGGACGGCAGGAAATTCTCCGGGTCGCTGCCGACCACGAAGCGGATCTGGCAATGCGCCTTGGCCGACGGCGGTATGGCGTTCACCGGGCGCTCCGGATTGCCGGTCTTGAAGGCCAGCACGTCGAAGCTGTTCCAGCCATAGACGCGCTCCGCCGGGGTCATGCCCGGCTCGCCCCACCATTCATCAATGGACGGGCCATCCTCGCCGCCATCGACGGTGCAGTCGGCCAGCGCGGCACGCACCGAATTGGGGATCGGTGTCGGCAGGAAGCCATCCACCAGGATCTTGCCGGTCGGCGAGCAGATGGAGGCAATGGCATGCGCCAGGATGACGCCGGGGTCGGCCAGCAGCCCGCCCCAGTTGCCGGAATGGTGCGCGCCCTCGCGCAGGTCCAGCCACATGTCGAAATTGAAGTTGCCGCGCGCGCCCAGGAAGATGGTCGGGCGGCCCGGCTGCAAACGCGGCCCGTCGGAGGCCAGCAGCAGGTCGGCGGAAAGCGCCTCCTTCTCCTGCTCGCACAGCAGCCGCAGGCCGGGGGAACCGGTCTCCTCCCCGGTCTCGATCAGCAGCTTGCAGTTGAAGCCGAGGTTCCCGCGCGCGCCGATCACCGACTTCAGCGCCTGGATGTTGATGGAGTGCTGGCCCTTATTGTCCGCCGTGCCGCGGCCATAGAGGCGCTCGCCCTCCTGCTTCATCTCCCAGGGGCCGATGCCGTCGCGCCACTGATCCTCCAGCCCGCGAATGACGTCGCCATGGCCGTAGCTCAGCACGGTCGGCAGGTGCGCGCCCTCGATGCGCTCGGCAATCAGGAACGGCCCGCCATGCGCCACCGGGTTGGGGACGATGCGGCAGGAAAAGCCGATGGCCTCCAGCGTCGGCTGCATCTCGTCGGTCAGGTAGGCCAGCAGCGCCTCCTTGCGCTCCGGGTTCTGGCTTTCCGTCGGGATCGCCACGCGCCGGGCGAGGTCTTTCAGGAACGTGCCATTGTCGAGTTGCGCCACCGCGTCCGCGATCGCCGCCTGCCTGCTCATGTCGTGATATCCATCGGTAGGGGTAGGAAGGAATTTGAACGAGTTTAGCGCCCAAGAAAGCCGGGCGGCAAGGTGGGGATACTAGGTTTCTTTTGGAACTCGCCGGTTTGCGCTTCATGCGCCCAATGGCGCTAGGCAGGTGAGTAGCCATCTCCCCTCACCCAGCTTCGGCTAGGCTCGTTCCTCGCCAAGCCTACGCAACCCTCTCCCCTTCCGGGGCGAGGGTATTCTCTTATAACCCTTTCTCTCCCTCGCCCCCTTGGGGGAGAGGGTTGCATAGCCTTATGAGCGAAGCGAATTAGGCGGAGCTGGGTGAGGGGGCAATAATCGACTATACAGATTTACTTTCCGTCCCATTCTCCTTTTTTATTTCAAAAAAATCTCCTAAATCTTTTGCCCTGTATTCTTCATGCGCGGGAATAACGCCCAATCCCAATGGATTTTTAGCTAAAGGATTATGCACAATTGCCATCGGCTGATAATTTCCATTTAATGCAGTTTCATCCAAATCCACAGCCCAAACCGCACTAGTACCTTCATAATTTTTGTCCCAAAAAGTATCCGTCGGCACATCAGCTCCCGACGGCTTACTGATGGCATTTCTATGCTGATGCCCTAAATCCTGAGCGGATTCTTTCGATAATTTGAAAGAAACTTGCATAGGCCCCACTGATAAAAGCGCCTCAACGGCAAATGGTGTTTGGCTAATGCCATTTATCTGTGGAGATATTCCATCAAGACCTCTCAAATTAATTCCGTTAATGCAAATAATACATATGTCTGATTCCCCAACAATGTTATTTATTTTGTATTTTTCAAATTTTGAATGTTTTTCTTTTATAGAAGATGTCCACCGTAAAAGAATCTCCTGATGAGGAAAAGAAAAGATACCGTATTTATGATTCAACCAATCCTCTGGAATGCCTTTAGGCTCGGGGGCAATAACCTCCACCCATACCCGGCATTCATTATGGTCAAAACAGAAGTCAGGCCCTTCACGGGGGTGAACCAATTCAACCCCGCGCGAAGCGAGTTTATGTGCAATAATTATTTCTGAAAACTGCTGCCAAAATAGATATTCATCTTTTGAATTTAACCGCTCCAAGGTAAATCGCTCAGAAAGACCTGAATCAAAATACCATTGGCCTATATCAATTATATTTTTCAGAGAATCTGGATCAGATTGATATTTTTGACCAAATCTTCTTCTAATTGCTTCCAAAATTACTGCCCCCCCCTACAACAGCCCCATGCTCTTGAAGCTGGCATGGTCGTCGCGGCCGATGACGACATGGTCGTGCAGCGCGATGCCGAGCGCCTTGCCGGCGGCCTGCACCTCCTTCGTCATCTCAATGTCGGCGCGGCTGGGCGTCGGGTCGCCGGACGGGTGGTTGTGCACCATGATGAGGGCGGAGGCGTGCAGCTCCAGCGCGCGGCGGATCACCTCGCGCGGATAGACCGGCGTCTGGTCCACCGTGCCCTGCTGCATCAGCTCGTCGGCGATGATCATGTTCTTGCGGTCGAGGAACAGCACGCGGAACTGCTCGCGCTTCTCGAAGCCCATGGAGGCCCGGCAGTAATCCAGCAAATCGCGCCAGGAGGCGATGACCGGCCGATTCAGGATGCGCTGGCGCAGCAGCCGGTGCGACCCGGCCTGCACGATCTTCAGCGCGGCCAGCGCACTCTCCCCTACCCCGTCGATCTCGGCCAGCGCGTGCGGGTCGGCGCTGATGACCTCCGCGAAATTGCCGAACCGGTCGATCAGCCGCTTGGCCAGCGGCTTCATGTCGCCGCGCGGCTGGGCCAGGAACAGCACCAGCTCCAGCAGCTCATAGTCCGGCAGGCAGTCCGCCCCGGCCGACAGGAAGCGCTCGCGCAGGCGCTTGCGATGGCCGTGATAATGCGGCCGCTCCACGCTTTCCGCGCAGCCGCCGTTTCCCGGCCCCAGCTCCGCCATGTTGTGTCTGGCCATGCCGCACCATCCCTGATTGGCGTTCCCGCCATTGAACGGTCTGGCGCCCGGCTTGGCAAGGGGGGGTGTCCCCCCTCAGTGCGTCACATTCGCGGCCTTCGGCATCACGAAGGGGTGGGCCGCCTCATAGGCGCGGGCGGCCTGCAGCACCAGTGAGTCGGCATGCGCCGGGCCGACGATCTGCAGCCCGATCGGCAGGCCTGCCCTAATGAAGCCGCAGGGCGCGCTGGCGGCGGGCTGCTGCGTCAGGTTGAACGGATGGCTGAAGGGCGACCAGTCCGGCCAGCGGGTGAAGCCCTTGCCGGCCGGGAATTCGATGCCGGCCTCGAAGGCGGGCAGCGGCAGGGTCGGCGTCAGCAGAAGGTCATAGCTCTCATGGAACAAATTCATGGTGAGGCCAAGGGCGGAGCGCGCCTCGGCGGCCTTCGCGATCTGCTCCGACGTATAGGTCAGCCCCTCCTCCGCCACCTCGACGAAGCCGGGGTCCATCAGCTTGCGCTGCTCCGGCGTCAGCTTGCGGTAGAGGTTGGCCGCACCGAAATACCAGTGGGTGCGGAACACCCAGGCCGGGTCCTCGAAGCCGGGATCGACCTCGTCCACCTCCGCCCCCATATCGACGAAGACCTGCACCGCGCGCTTCACCACTTCGGCGATCACCGGATCGACCTTCGCATAGCCCAGCGCCGGGCTGTAGGCGATGCGCAGCCCCTCGACGCCATCCTCCAGCCCGATGCGGTAGTCGCGCCCGTCATAGGGCAGGGAGAACCAGTCGCGCGCATCCGGCATGGCAATCGCGTTCATCATCAGCGCCGTGTCGCCCACGGTGCGGGTCATCGGCCCGACATGCGAGAGCGTGCCCATCGGGCTGGCCGGGAAGGCCGGCACCCGGCCGAAATGCGCCTTCAGCCCGAAAATGCCGGTGAAACCCGCCGGCATGCGGATCGAGCCGCCGCCATCGGTACCGATATGCAGGCAGCCCATGCCGAGTGCGGCCGCCGCCGCCGCCCCACCTGACGAGCCGCCCGGTGTCTTGGAGGTATCCCAGGGGTTTCGCGTGATGCCGGTCAGCGGGCTGTCGGTCACGCCCTTCCAGCCATATTCCGGCGTGGTGGTCTTGCCCAGCAGCACCGCCCCTTCCTCGCGCAGCCGCGCCACGGCGGGCGCGTCTTCCGGCCAGTTCTGGTTGCGTGCCACGGTCTTGCTGCCGCGCAGGGTGGGCCAGCCCTCGCTGAGGATCAGATCCTTCACCGTCGCCGGGACGCCATCGACCATGCCGCGCGGCTCGCGCTGCATCCAGCGCGCTTCCGAGGCGCGGGCGGCGGCCAGCGCCGCCTCGGCATCGACCAGGCAGAAGGCGTTCACATGCTTATCGACCGCCTCGATGCGCGCCAGAATGGCCTTCGTCACCTCGACCGGCGACAGGCTCTTGCGGCGATAGTGCTTCAGCAGCTCGGTCGCCGGGAGATAGCAGATATCGGTATTGTCGTTTGTCATTGGCCTACCCTGTTCCGTTGGGCAGACCTTAGCGAAGCGCGGGCGCGTTTGACCAGCCCCCGAAAGGGCTGATCCAGATCAGAGCAAGATCAGACGTAAGGCGGCCGATCCCAGCCTTTGGGCGAGGATGTGAAAATCTCGAACCCGTCCTCGGTCACGGCGATGGAATGCTCGAACTGGGCGGATAGCGAGCGGTCCTTGGTCACCGCCGTCCAGTCATCGGCCAGCACCTTCACGTCATAGCGGCCAGCATTGATCATCGGCTCCACCGTGAAGAACATGCCCGGGCGCAGCGCGATGCCCTTGCCCGGCTTGCCGTAATGCAGAATCGACGGCGCGTCGTGGAACACCTTGCCAAGCCCGTGGCCGCAGAAGTCGCGCACCACGGAGAAGCGGCTGGCCTCGGCATGGGTCTGGATGGCGTGGCCGATATCACCCAGCGTGGCGCCCGGCTTCACCGCCTGGATCCCCAGCATCATCGCCTCATAAGTCACGTCGATCAGCTTCTGCGCCTTCACGCCGATCTTGCCGACACCGAACATGCGGCTGGTGTCGCCATGCCAGCCATCCAGGATAACCGTCACGTCGATGTTCAGGATATCGCCCTCGGCGAGCTTCTTGTCGCCGGGGATGCCGTGGCAGACGACATGGTTGACCGAGGTGCAGATCGATTTCGGAAAGCCGCGATAGCCCAGCGGCGCCGGGATTGCGCCATGCTCCACAATATAGTCGTGGCACAGCTTATCCAGCGCGCCCGTGGTCACGCCGGGCTGCACATGGGGGGTGATGAAATCCAGCGTCTCGGCCGCCAGCCGGCCGGCGCGCCGCATGCCCTCGAAGCCGGCGGCGTCGTGGATCTTGATGCTGCGCTCTTCGCGTCGGTGGTCTTCCATGACCTGATCCTTATCGCATGGAAACGGGCCGGAATCACGCTTATCCGGCGTAAAAGCGGGGCCTATACCGCCAAGCGGGCCTGTTTGTCCAGCGAGATGGGGATAGCGGGTGCCCGCGTCACCCGCATTTTCGGCAGATCAGCCCTACTTCCGCTCCCTACCCCCACCCCTACCAGCGCATTCCGGTGGCACTGGCCTTGCCGCCGGCCTCCGGCTCCAGTTCGCTCTCTTTGCCATCCTTCACCACGCCGACCTTCGGCACGATGCAGCCGATGATCGAGGTCACCCTGTCGCTGTCCGCCGACAGCGGCAGCAGCAACCGCTCATAGGAGGCGAACCAGAGATCCTTGTAGAAACGCTGGGTCTGGCAGGTGGGCGCGCGGCTCTCCACAACCTCGCGGTAGGCATTGCCGGCGATGCGGCGGAACAGCGGGTTCGGCATCTGGTCCACATATTTGCCTTCGGGATTGCCGCCATAGAAGCGCTGCAGCGCCATGCCGATGGTGCGGTAGCGGTAACGCGGCGGCGCATCCGTCCCGTTCTCCGGCCACACTACCTCGACATGCAGGATGTTCAGCAACTCGTCGGCCAGATCGAGCGGCCCGATGCGGCCGGGATCTGGCATGCGGTAGCCGTCGGCGGCCCGCAGCCACATCGCATAGAGCCGCTGCAGCCGCGGACTGACGATGCGCATCGGGCGCGGTGAGGCGGCCGGCGCGGCCTTGGCGGGGGTCATTCTGCTTCTATCCCTTTCCTGCGCGCCGGGCGCGGCCTATCTTCTCCCGGCGCCCTCGCATTCTCTTCCGGGCCGGATTCATAGAACAAGAAAGTTAAGGTTTCATCCCATGGAATCAAACCCCGCCCCTACTGCCGCTCTCCTCATCATCGGCAATGAGGTGCTGTCCGGCCGCACCAAGGATGCCAACCTCTCCCATCTCGGAACGCAGCTCTCGGAGATGGGCATCCGCATGATGGAGGCGCGCGTGGTGCCCGACATCGAGGCGCGGATCATTGAGGCGGTGAACGAGCTGCGGGCGCGCTACACCTATGTCTTCACCACCGGCGGCATCGGGCCGACGCATGACGACATCACCTCGGCCTGTATCGCCAAGGCCTTCGGCGTGAATCTCATCCGCCACCCCGAGGCGATGGCCGTGCTGGCCGCGCATTACGCCGCGACCGGGGCGGAATTCAACGAGGCGCGCAAGAAGATGGCCGAGGTACCGGAAGGCGCCACGCTGGTCGAGAACCCGGTCTCCAAGGCGCCCGGCTTCCACATCGGCAATGTCTATGTCTTCGCCGGCATCCCACGGATCATGCAGGCGATGTTCGACAGCGTGCGCGGCGAGCTGGCGACCGGCGCGAAGATCGCCTCGCGCACCGTCTCCTGCCGCATCGGCGAGGGTACGCTGGCGCAGGGGCTGGGCGCCATCCAGACGCGCCACCCCGGCATCGATATCGGCAGCTACCCCTATTTCGCCGGCGGCGGCTTCGGCGTGTCGCTGGTGCTGCGCGGCACCGACGAGGCCACTCTGGACGCGGCGGCGGACGAGGTCCGCGCGCTCATCCGCAGCCTCGGCGGCGAACCGGTCGAGGGCGAACCGGTGAAGGAAGAGGCCGGGAAGTAGGTAAGGCTCTGGGAGGGGCGGCGCGTCGCCAAGGCCGCAGCCTCCCGGTATGCCATATGCCGTTTATCTCTGCCCGTTACTCCCGCCATCCCCTCTAGCCGTCACCCCCGCATTTATTGCCCAAGGGCGCTTAGGGGGTCCAGGCCTCCGCTAGCTGGATATCCGCCCGAGTAAGCTGCCCCCTGGATTCCCGGCACAAGGCCGGGAATGACAACACAAAATGTGGCAGCGAAGCAGAGTTACTTTTCTCATTCGTCACCCTCGGGCTTGACCCGAGGGTCCAGCAGTCCGTGCAGTTCGCTCGGTCAATGGATGGTCGGGTCAAGCCCGACCATGACGAAATTAATCGCTAACCCTTGCCACCATCGGCGATTGTCTTGCCGCCCTCCGGCGCGCTATCAAGGGCGCGGCCACTCCCCCTGCCCGCTTGGCGGAATCGGTAGACGCAGCAGACTTAAAATCTGTTTTCCTCCGGGAAGTGCCGGTTCGAGTCCGGCAGCGGGCACCAAAGGGGGTAACAGGGGCGCAACAGGGGGGCTCTAAGCCCCCCCTATCCCCATCCCCCTACCCGATGGTCATCAGGCTGGCATTGCCGCCGGCCGCAGCCGTGTTGATGCTGACCGCGCATTCCTCCAGCAGCATGAACAGCGGGTAGTCGTCGCGACCCTCGGCCAGATCCTCGCGGGTGACGCCATGCACCGGCACGATGGCGCCGTCCCGTTCCGCCAGCGCCCTGTTCGCCGCCAGCAGCGCGTCGCTGTCGCCCTCGAACAGCAGCGCCGCGCAATCGGCCTTCGCCGCATCCCCGACCGGCTGGATCAGCGCCGTCACCGTTTCCGGCGCGCCCGCGAACAGCGCCATCCAGTCGGAGGGCACCAGCGCCCGGTTGCCGGTCGCCAGCGCGGCGCCGACCTGCCGCAGCAAGCCATCCTCGCTCTGCGGCCTGCAGGCGATGGCCCCGCGCGGCGTCAGCGAATAGAGGTTGCGCTCCCCCACCGGTCCCGGCAGCTCGACCGAGGCGCCCAGCAGGCTGCGTTCCAGATAGCGGCTAACCGCCTCGGCGGCCTCCGTCTTGCCCTGCGCCGCCAGCCAGTCGCGATAGGCAACAGCCGGGGCCAGCGCCTGCTCAGAGGGGGCGAGGCCGACCTGCTTGTCCGCCGGGCGGCGCGACAGCAGCCGGTGCAGATAGAGCGGCCCGCCCGCCTTCGGCCCGGTGCCGGACAGGCCGCGCCCGCCGAAGGGCTGCACCCCGACCACCGCACCAATCAGGTTGCGGTTCACATAGATATTGCCGGCCTCCGCCTGGGCGGTCAGCTTCGCGATGGTCTCGTCGATGCGGCTGTGCACGCCGAAGGTCAGGCCATAGCCGGTGCCGTTGATCGCCTCGACCAGTGCCTTCAGCTTTGACCGGCGGTAGCGCACGACATGCAGCACCGGGCCGAACACCTCGCGCTCCAGTTCGCCGATATCGCCGATCTCGATCAGCGTGGGGGCAACGAAGGTGCCGTGCTTCGCCGCCGCCGGCAGCTCCGCCTGTTCCACCTTGTGGCCGCTGGCGCGCATCGCCTCGATATGGCGCTGGATGGTCTGGCGCGCCTCTTCGGTGATGACCGGTCCGATATCGGTCGCAAGCCGGTCCGGATTGCCCACCGTCAGCTCCGCCAGCGCACCGCGCAGCATCTCCAGCACGCGGTCGGCAATCTCCTCCTGGAGGCACAGCACGCGCAGGGCGGAGCAGCGCTGGCCGGCGGAATCGAAGGCCGACATCAGCACATCCAGCACCACCTGTTCCGGCAGGGCGGAGCTGTCCACGACCAGCGCGTTCTGGCCGCCGGTCTCGGCAATCAGCGGAATCGGCTTGCCGTCGGCGTTCAGCCGTTCGGCAAGGGTGGAGCGGATCAGCCGCGCCACCTCGGTCGAGCCGGTGAACATGACGCCCGCCGTGCGCGCATCCGCGACCAGCGCGGCGCCAACCTTTCCATCGCCCGGCAGCAGTTGCAGCGCGCCGGCCGGCACGCCGGCCTCATGCAGCAGCCTTACCGCCTCGGCGGCGATCAGCGGTGTTTCCTCGGCGGGCTTGGCCAGCACCGCATTGCCGGCGGCAAGGGCCGCCGCCACCTGCCCGGTGAAGATCGCCAGCGGGAAGTTCCACGGGCTGATGCAGACCACCGGCCCCAGTGGGCGGTGCGTGTCATTGGCGAATCCGTCGCGCACCTGCACGGCGTAGTAGCGCAGGAAATCCACCGCCTCGCGCACCTCGCCGATGGCGTTGGGCAGCGACTTGCCGGCCTCGCGCACGATCAGGCCGAGCAGCGCCTGCAGGCGCGCCTCCATCAGGTCGGCGGCACGGTCGAGGCAGGCTGCACGCTCCTCCGGCGGGGTCGACTGCCAGATCGGCGCGTAGCTGGCCGCGTGCCCCATCGCCGCCGTGACAGTCTCCTCCGTGGCATCAAAGCAGGTGCCGACAAGATCGCGGTGGTCGGCGGGGTTGCGGATCGCGCGCTCAGTGCCCGCCGCCGGTCCGTCGGCCAGCAGCGGTTCCGCCCGGTAGGGCATCTCCACCCCGGTCAGCAGCGCGCCGGACAGCGAGGCCAGTCGCTGCTCGTTGGTGAGGTCGAGGCCGGCGGAATTCGCTCGCGCCGGCCGAAACAGGTCGCGCGGCAGGGAAATCTTCGGATGCGGCGCGCCGACCGGCGTGATTGCGGCGGCCTGTTCCACCGGATCGGCGATCAGGTCGTCCACCGGGATGGAGCGGTCGGCAATGCGGTTCACGAAGGAGGTATTGGCCCCATTCTCCAGCAGCCGGCGCACCAGATAGGCCAGCAGCGTCTCGTGCGTGCCGACCGGCGCGTAGATGCGGCAGGGCCGGTTCAGCTTGTTGTGGCCGACCACCTCGTCATAGAGCGGCTCGCCCATGCCGTGCAGGCACTGGAACTCGTACTGGCCGGCGTAGTAATTGGCCCCTGCCAGATGGTAGATGGTCGCCAGCGTGTGCGCGTTGTGCGTGGCGAATTGCGGGAACACCGCATCGGGTGCGGCCAGCAGCTTGCGCGCGCAGGCGATATAGGACACGTCGGTATAGAGCTTGCGGGTATAGACCGGAAAACCCTCCAGCCCGTCCTGCTGGGCGCGCTTGATCTCGCCATCCCAGTAGGCGCCCTTCACCAGCCGGATCATCAGCCGGTGGCCGCTGCGCCGCGCCAGGTCGATCACATAGTCGATCACGAAGGGCGCGCGCTTCTGATAGGCCTGGATGACGAAGCCGATGCCGTTCCAGCCGGCAAGGTCCGGATCGAAGCAGAGCGATTCCAGCAGGTCGAGGGAGATTTCCAGCCGGTCGGCCTCCTCCGCATCGATGTTCAGGCCGATATCATACTGCTTCGCCAGCAGCACCAGCGTCTTCAGGCGCGGCAGCAGCTCGCCGGTCATGCGCTCGTACTGGCTGCGCGAATAGCGCGGATGCAGCGCCGACAGCTTCACCGAGATGCCCGGCCCCTCATAGATGCCGCGCTTGCCCGCCGCCTTGCCGATGGCGTGGATCGCCTGTTCGTAGTCGCGGTAATAGCGGTCGGCATCCGCCGCCGTGACCGCCGCCTCGCCCAGCATGTCGTAGGAATAGCGGAAGCCGCGCGATTCATATTTGCGGCTGTTGGCCAGCGCCTCGGCGATGGTCTGGCCGGTCACGAACTGCTCGCCCATCATGCGCATGGCGATATCGACGCCCTTGCGGATCAGCGGCTCGCCGCCCTTGCCGATCAGCCGCGTCAGCGCGGAGGACAGGCCGGCCTCACTGCTGGTGCTGGTCAGCCGGCCGGTCACCAGCAGGCCCCAGGTGGCGGCATTCACGAACAGCGACGGGCTGTGGCCGATATGCGCCTCCCAGTCGCCGACGCCGATCTTGTCGCGGATCAGCGCGTCGCGGGTCGCCCGGTCGGGGATGCGCAGCAGCGCCTCCGCCAGGCACATCAGCGCCACGCCTTCCTGGCTGGACAGCGAATATTCGTGGATCAGCGCCTCGACGCCGCCGCCATGCATCTTCTCGCGCAGCGCCTCGACCAGCGTGCGGGCAAGATCCTTCGCCGGTTCGGTGACGCTCTTCGGCAGGCTGGCCTGGGTCAGCAGCAGCGGCAGGCATTCCGGCTCCGGCCGACGGTAGGCGGCGGTGATCTTGGCGCGCAGCACGCTTTGCGGCTGCACCGACTGGGCGAATTCCAGGAAGGGCGTCAGCGCCGCTTCCTCCGCCGTCTCGGCAAGCTCCGCCTCTGCCGCGTCCTCGCCCAGGATCGCCGCCAGCGTGCCGCCGCGCTCGATATGCTCGATGGTGGACAGCATCGACTGCTTTACCAGCCAGTGTGGCGAACGGCCAACCTGCTCCGCCGCCGCCTTCAGCCGGGCGCGCAAGCGTTCGTCGATCTTCACGCCGATGGTGGTGGACGCGCTCTTGCTGCTGCTCATGGCCTGCTCCGGGCGACTGGTTGCACCTCGCGCAGGATAAGGTTGCACCAGAATAGGTGCAACTGGAGTTTGATGGGAGTGGTGAAGCGGAGGCTGCCTGCCCTTCTATCTCCTTCGTCACCCTCGGGCTTGACCCGAGGGTCCAGACAGGCGGCGCCGTTCGCTGGATGGTCGGATCAAGTCCGACCATGACGATGGAGGTGCATACATCCAAATGTCTCCATTTCGGCGACAATATGTTTCGACAAAGCCGGATTGTGCACACAAATGGAAAGCGTATTTTCATCCCCAAGGGCGGCCGGACGTTCCGGCCAGGCCATTCAGTTTCGGAGGGATGAGAGATGAACACCGCAACGATCAATACCCAACCCAGCGCCCAGAACGTCGCCTATGCGGCGCTGGTGACCCGCCTGTCGCTGGGCGTGATGTACCTGGCCCATGGCCTGCTGAAGGTCCTGGTCTTCACCCCGGCCGGCACGGTGGGGTTCTTCGAATCGCTCGGCCTGCCGGGCGTCTTCGCCTATTTGACAATCCTGGCGGAGGTTGGCGGCGGGCTGCTGCTGATCGCTGGCATCGGCACGCGGCTGGTCGCGGCGGCGCTGATCCCGGCGCTACTGGGCGCGCTGTTCCTGGTGCATGCTGACAAGGGCTGGCTGTTCTCCGCCCCCGGCGGCGGCTGGGAATATCCGGCCTTCCTGATCGCGACATCGGTGGTGGCGGTCCTGCTGGGCAACGGCGCCTATGCGCTGGCCGACCGGCTGCCGGTGCTGCGGGACCTGAAGCTGGCCTCGTAACCTTCGGACAGCAACCGATTGGCAAGGGCGGCCCCTAACCGGGCCGCCCTTTGCTTTTGCGCTACCGCCCCCGCACCACCCCGCCGGGGCCGAGCATGAGGTTGGCGAGCGCGCCATATTCATGCTCCATGCGCCAGGACAGCAGGCGCTGGGCGCACTCCAGCATCACGCCGGCATGGGCCGGATCGGTTGCCAGGTTCCGCGTCTCCTGCGGGTCGCGGTCCATGTCGAACAGCAGCGGCGGCAGCGCGGTGAAATGCACGTATTTCCAGCGTTCCCCGCGCATCGCCATCAGCGTGCAGTGATCGGCCTTCAGCCCCAGCGGCTTTTGCAGCAGCGGCAGTCTTGCATCGCGGAAATCGAACAGGAAGCAGGCGGCATCGCGCCAGTCAGCCGGGGCCGGTCGTCCTTCCAGAAAGCCGGTCAGGGGCCGCCCGTCGCACTGGTCCGGCACGTCGAGGCCCAGCGCGTCCAGAATGGTCGGCATCACATCGACCGATTCGGTGAAGTCCGTCACTTGCCGGCCACCATCGGCACCCGGCGAGCGAACGATCAGCGGGATATGGAAGGCGGCATCGAACCAACCCTGCTTGCCGAGCAGGAAATGGTCGCCCAGCATCTCGCCATGGTCGCTGGTGAGGATGACCAGCGTGTCCTCCCACAGGCCTTCGCGCTTCAGGAAGCCAAACAGCCGGCCCAGATTGTCGTCCACCTCGCTCAGCAGCGCGTAATAGGTGGCGCGGAGCTGGCGCATGTCGCGCTCGCTCATCTCGGCGGCCAGCCCCTCGCCATGCTGGAAGAAAGCGGATTGCGGGATCGCCTCCAGCATCGCCTTCAGCAGCGGGTGCTGTGCCTTGTCTGATTCGATGTCGCCACGCAGCGGTACCGGCACATCATCCGGGTCGTACATCGCATTATAGGGCTCCGGCGCGATGAAGGGCGGGTGCGGCCGCAGGTAGGAGAGGTGCACGAAGAAGGGCTGCTCTCCCTGCATGGACAGATGCTCGATGACGCGGTCGGTCAGCCAGTGCGTCTCGCTGTCCTCCGCCCTGAAGCGTGCGGGCGCATAGGTCGGGCCCTTGTCGGGCGTGACCGCCGCCGGGTCGGGCCGGTAGATCTCGTGGCCCGGCCCCGGCACGCTGTAGCCCTTCGCCTTCAGGCTGGCGAGCCAGGGCTTCGCATCCTCCGGCAGCCGCACGCCGACGGTGAAGCCGAGCAGCACGCCCTCATAGGTCTCCAGCCTGGGATCGCCGGGCGGCAGTTCGCGCGGATCGGCGGATGTATCGGTATAGCCGAACAGCACCGGGTCATAGCCGGCCTTGCGCGCCTCCAGCGCTACGTTCGTGAAGCGCGCATCCAGCGGCGTACCGTTGCGGATCGAGCGGTGATTGTGCGGGTAGAGTCCGGCCAGCAGGCTGGCGCGCGACGGGCCGCAGGGCGAGGCATTGGCGTAATGCCGGCGGAAGAAGGTGCCCTCCGCCGCCAGCGCATCGATGTTGGGCGTACGCACCAGCGGATGCCCCGCCGCACCCAGCGTGTCGCCGCGCCACTGGTCAGCGGTGATCAGCAAGATGTTGCGCGGCCTGCGTGCAGTCATGGTTTTCCCCTTTTGCGCCATTTGGCGCCGTTTTCGGGGCCCATCATCGCCGAAGCGCCGCCGCCGTCCAGCGGATTTCGATGACGGTTCCACGACAGTTTCCGACACCCCTTGTCCTGCCCAAAATTCGTCGCACTTAGACTTTTAAGATCAGTAGAACAGACAGGAGGGAGAAACATGAAACCGGAGCCCATCGCCCTGCGTCCCCTGGCCCGCCGGCTCATGCTGATGCTGGCGCTGGCCGCCATCGCCGCCTTTGCCCTGCACCAGCACGCCAATGCGCATCATGGCTGGAGCAGCTACGATTCCTCCAAGCTCGTCACGCTGACCGGTGCCGTCGCCGAATCCAACTACGGCAACCCGCATGGCACCCTGACCATGACGGCCGAGGGCAAGAGCTGGCTGGTGATCCTGGCACCGCCGCACCGCATGGACAGCCGCGGCCTCTCGCCTGAAATGATTGCCACCGGCAAGGAAGTCACCGTCGAGGGCTATGTGAACCGCCAGGACCCGCAGGAACTGCGCGCCGAGCGCATCATGGCCGGGGGCAAGACGGTCGAACTGCGCTGATGCCGCCCGCCGCCGCAGGCCCTGCCATCCTGCACTGGCTGCAGGATGGCGCCATCGGCCGCGCCATGCGGGAGAGCCTGTGGCTGTTCCCGGCGGTGGAGATCGTCCATATCCTGGGCTTCGCCCTGCTGATCGGCACCATTATCGCGCTGGATTTGCGCATCCTCGGCTGGGGAAAGGCCCTGCTGCCCGTGGACAGGCTGGCGGCACTCACCCTGCCGCTGTCCGTCGCCGGCTTCGTGCTGGCGCTGCCCAGCGGGCTGATTCTGCTGACCACGGAGGCCGTGCATGTCGGCCAGAATCCTGCCTTCCTCGCGAAGATGGGGCTGATCCTGCTGGCCGGGCTGAACGCGCTGCTGCTGCACCGGGGCGCCTGGCGCACCGTTGCCGTCTGGCCACCGGATGCTCCGCCCCAGGCTGCGAAAGGTGCGGCCATCGCTTCGCTGGCGCTCTGGCTCTGCGTGCTGACCGCCGGCCGCATGATCGCCTATCTGTAAACCGGAAACAAACCGGATTCTCTTCGGTATTCCAGCGCTTTCGGTTATACTTATACGATAGGTGAACACCGGCTCGGGAGAGATCGGATGCCGAAGATCACGCGGGTCAATATCGGAGAAAAGGTCGATCATCTGATGTCGCGCGACATGCTGGACAAGGAAGCCCGCCTGAAACTGATGCGCTTCATGGAAGGCATCGAGATGTCGGTGTTCGCGGCCAACCGCGAGGTCATCCACAAGAAGGTGCAGAACCTCAACCAGCAGAATTTTCTGCGGCTGGCGACACGGGTGGCGGAGTTGCGCGCCGATTACCTTGCCAAGGCACTGACTTTCGGCGGCGGTGCCGGTCGGCCAAACCCTTCGGAAATCCAGGAACTGCGCCAGGCCCGCGAGGCCTATGAGGAGCTGATGCGTGCTTTCGAGGCGATGGAGCGCGCCATCGAGCGCGGCTATACCGACATCGCCCAGTAAGATTTCCCCGAGGCAGAAATGTTCGATACCTGGCTGCCGCTTCTGGGCGGCTTGATCCTACTTGTGGCGGGCGGCGACCTGCTGGTCCGCGGGGCTGTTCAAGTCGCCGGCAATCTTGGCGTCTCCCCGCTGGTGATCGGCCTCACGCTGGTCGGATTCGGGACATCGACGCCGGAACTCGTCACCTCCGTACAGGCGGCCCTGATCGGGTCGCCCGGCATCGCCTACGGCAACATCGTCGGCTCGAACATTGCCAACATCCTGCTGATCGTCGGCGCATCCGCTGTCCTGTTTCCGATTGTCGTCACCTCCGCCGCGCTGAAACGCGATGCGATGGTGATGGTCGCCGTAGCGTTGGGATTTGCCGCGCTGGCCGCTGTGATGCCGCTCGGCCGGGTCGTCGGCGTGGCCTTCATTGCCGCGCTCATGGCCTATGTCTACACCGCTTTCCGGCAGGAACGCCGGGCAACGGCCGCCGGAAACGGGGCAGGTCACGGAGAAGGCCATGGCGCGGTGTACGACAAGAGCGAAGCGTTGCAGCAGGCTGACCCCGGCACGGTACCGGCCGGCAATGCCGGGTTAGGCCGGCAGCTTTTCCTGCCGCTGGCGATTGCTCTCGCCGGCCTCGTCCTGGTCGTCCTGGGGGGTAATTTCCTGGTCAGCGGCGCGGTCACGCTCGCCCAGTCCTGGGGAATATCCGACACGGTGATCGGGTTGACCATCGTTGCCGTGGGCACGTCGCTGCCGGAATTCGTGACGTCCGTTCTTGCCGCGATCCGGCGCCAGGGCGATGTCGCCTTCGGCAACATCGTCGGATCGAACATCTACAATATTCTGGGCATTGGCGGCGCAACGGCGCTGATCGCCCCCGGAACCGTGCCGGCAGAGATCGTCAGCTTCGACAATCTGGTGATGATCGCCGTCTCTTTGCTGCTGGTGCTGTTCGCCTGGTCAGGCCTGCGGATCGCGCGCTGGGAAGGTGCGGTTCTCGCCGCCGGCTATGCGGCCTATGTCTACGCTATCTGGCCTTGAAGCGCTTATCGCGGAATTCCGCGAAGATCAGGATGCGGTTAACAGTCTCCCCGTCATCCGACAGCGGCAGCAAGATCTCCTGGAACATCTGCATCTTCGGATTCTCGCCGGCATAGGATGAGCGGCCAAAGCGCGGCAGCTTGCCATAGACGACCGACGCCAGCGTATCGAAGATCATGTTGCCGGGCTTCTTCTCGTCGAATTCCCGGAAGCTGCGCCCCTTCAGCCCCTTGCGCACGAAGGTGCCGACATGCTCGCCGATCAGCCGGTAGCGGAAGTCCAGCGGGTCGGGCTCCACTTCCAGCACCAGCGCATGCGGCAGCAGCTTCGGGATATCGACCGCATCGATATCAGCAAAGCGCGGCATGCGGCGGTCGCCGCGAATACGGTCCCAGTAGGCGAATCCCTCATCCAGGATGCTTGAGGTGAAGCGCGGCAGGTTCATCGGCGCATTGAGCGCGGACAGGCTGGAATCGCAGACTGCCACCGGCTCGACATGATCGTACTTTGCCACGGTCAGCACATATTCGACCTGCCCGTCCTCACTGCACAGCGGCAGCACAAGGGCCTCGTAGCTGGTGACGGTGACATCGTCCCATTTCGCGGTATTGCGGATGCGGTAGGGCAGCTTGCGCTCCACACAGAAGCGCATGCGGCGGCAGGTCTCCTCCGCCCCCTTCACCTCGTCCAGATAACGACCGCGCAGTTCGATACCGATGCTCTGGGTCACCAGCTCGCCGATGGTGCGTACCTTCAGGCGGATATCTTCTCCGCGCTCGACCTGAAGCAGGTATATCCAGGGCAGCAGGCGGCGCGGCAAAGTCGTGAAATCGAGGTCGATATAATGCGCATCGCCATTGGGACGGCGCAGCCGCTTCCAGTATTCGAACAACACCTTCAGGTCCGGGTCGGCGGCAGTCGCCGGATCGGCGATCACCATGCCCTCATCCTGCAGCGAATCATAAACGCACAGCATCGTGTCCGACTCCGTCGAACCAAGATTGCCCGGTATGTATTTCATGGTCATGCGAACCCGTTCGGCTGTCCGAATAGAAGTATCGCTGCGACTCGCTAACATTGCGTTAAACTGTCGCATTTGGAGAAAATGTAGCGGTGACAAGCTGTTGCTTGAGATTCCTCCGCTGCGCACCTAGCCTCCTGCCGAAACGCAACCGGGAGACCCGCCATGGCCGCACAGCGCCGCTACACCATCCTCAATGTCTTCGCCAACCGCCCGCTGGCCGGCAATCCGCTGGCCGTGGTGCTGGATGCCGATGGGCTGGACGACAAGGAAATGCAGGCGATCGCCCGGGAATTCAACCTCTCGGAGACGGTCTTCGTGCTGCCACCGGCGGAGGCCCGCCACCGCGCCGCCGTCCGCATCTTCACGCCGGGACGCGAACTGCCCTTCGCCGGCCATCCGACGGTGGGAACGGCGGTGCTGCTGGCGCTGCTGGACCCAGCAGCAGTGAAGGCGAAGGGCGCCAGCGCGGAAGCCTTCGGGCTGGAGGAGAAGATCGGCATCGTGCCTTGCGTCGCCGAGCCGAAGGGCGAACGGCAGGGCCGGGCGCGCTTCCGCCTGCCCCGCCTGCCGCAGAGCTGGGGTGAGGGGGTGAGCGTGGACAAGGCCGCCCGCGCGCTGGGGCTCCAGCCTTCGGAGATCGGCTTCGGCCAGCATGTGCCCAGCCGGATGTCGGCGGGCGTCAGGTTCGACATGGTGCCGGTCGCCACGCTGGATGCCATCGGGCGGGCACGGCCCGGTGCCGCCTTCGAGGAGGCATTCGGCGACAGCGACCACCCCGCCGTCTACCTCTACACCGCCGAGACGGTGGAGGCCGGCTCGCGCTTCCATGCCCGCATGTTCGCGCCGGGGCTCGGCGTGGCGGAAGACCCGGCCACCGGCTCCGCCGCCGCCTCCTTCGCTGGCGCCCTGATGCAGTTCGAGAAGCCGGGCGAGGGCACGCACGATTTCGTCATCGAGCAGGGCTACGAGATGGGCCGGCCCAGCCTGATCGACCTGCAGCTGGTCGTTGAAAAGGGCGCACTGGTCTCGGCGGAGATCGGCGGCGATGCGGTGATCGTCGCCGAGGGCACGCTGTACGCCTGAGCCCTTATGTGGCGGGCTGGCGCTTGCGCACGAGGTAGCGGTGCTGGCCGTCCAGCACCAGCTCCCGGCGCTGGTTGTGGATGGTGGAGCGCATGGCGATGACGCCGGTGGTGCGTTGCGGCGTCAATTCGGCGATCTCCAGCGCCGGATAGAGCGTGTCGCCCAGGAACACCGGCGTCAGGAAGCGCGAGGACTGGTCCAGGAAAGCGATCAGCGACTGCGAGACCTCATGCGGGAAGCGTCCTGCCCCCGCCGCCGTGAAGCACACCACCTGAAGCCCGTGCGCCAGCATGCCGGGCAGCCCATGCGCGCGGCAATACTCCACATCGTAATGGATCGGGTGATTGTCGCCGGACACGGTCTGGAAGGCCGCGAAATTGGATTCCGTAACCGTGCGGCTGGGCAGGCAATAACGCTCGCCCAGCCGGAAATCCTCGAACCAGCGCAACTCCGCCACCTGATGCGCGGCGGGATCGAACTCGCTGTCGCTATCGATACCTTTCATAACTTTCTATCCGCCATCTAGAATTCAGGATTATAGCTATGGCATTTCCGGTGTGTGCAGATGTACCTCTTCCCCCGACCCTTGATCTATGTCCTCTTTCTTGAGAAAGTTCCTCCAGCTCATCCAAGTTTTCCTAAAAACTTCATCTGCATAATATAAATTACCATCCTCCCTTATTCTAAGATAATACCTAAGATACCGTGTATCGATTTCATCTTCTGATGTTATTTGAAATCTAATAAATGGAGAAGACTTTGTTTTAATTGTCAAATCTGGATTATTAGATACAATAAAATGCTTTGATCCATTTGCTATCTCTTTACACAGTCTTAATTTGTATATTTTTTTAGTTATAAAGTCATAATATTGTTTTGAAAAACCTTCTCCCCTTTCATCAAACCCAATTATTCTCTTTAAATCTTCATGTGAAACATATTCCTTTATCCAATCAACCATACTCCAAGCAGAAATTGCAAAATCTAGCGCCGCAAAAGAACATTCTGGCCTACCATTAGCGCAGTATCTGCGCATTCTTTTCCAGTCATGAGACATTTTTCTTAGAAGGTCATAAGGGCCTCTCAGGCCAAACCGCGCATGTCGATTAACAGGCTTTTCGGATGAGGTCATTCGGATCTCTAAAAACAAAAATATTATTGATTTACTAAATTACATCGACATATCCGGCCTCGGCCAGCGCCGCGATGGCGGCCTCGTCATAGCCCAGCTCGCGCAGGATCTCCGCCGTATGCTCGCCCAGCAGCGGCGGCGTGCGGCTGGCCTTGCGCGCCTCTCCCTCGAAGCGTACCGGATAGCCGATGGTGCGGATCGGCCCCAGCACCGGATGCTCGCTGTCCGCCAGCAGGCCGCGTGCCGCCAGCTGCGGGTGCTCCAGCGCCTGATCCAGCGTGTGGATCGGCGCGCAGGGAAGCCCGGCCTCCGACAGGACGGACAGCCAGTGCGCGGTGGGCTGCGCCCTCACCTTCTCCTGCACCAGCGCCACGGTGCGGTCGAAATTGCGCACCCGCGCCGCGTTCGTCGCAAAGTCGGGATGATCGGCCTGTTCCTCCAGCCCCAGCAACGCGCAGAGCCGCCGCCACTGCGCATCATTACCGACGCCGACCATCAGCGCCCCGTCAGACGCCTCGAATGCCTGATAGGGGGCAAGCGAGGGATGGCCAGTGCCCATACGTTCCGGCAATTTGCCTGAGCGCCAGTAATTCTGCGCCAGATACCCCATCAGCCCCATCGCGCTGTCGAGCAGGGAGACTTCCC
>NZ_JAKUSO010000028.1:39856-41957 GCF_022449305.1 Oceanibaculum sp.
GGGCTGCGGCTCCAGCAGAGCGTCCAGAACGACGCGTAGCGCGTTCAGACGGGTGGCGTTGTCGACGGGGTAGAAGCTGGCCATCGCATAGGGCCCGTCCGGGTCGCCCATGGTCGAGATCATGCCGGAGAAGGCCTGAAGCATGACGTCATAGCCTGGCGTCTTGCCCATCGGCCCGTCACGGCCATAGCCGGAAATCTCGCAATAGATCAGCCGCGGGTTGATCGCCGACAGCGTTTCGTAATCGACACCCAGCTTCGCCGCCGTGCCGCCGCCAAAGCCCTGCAGCACGACATCGGCGCGCTGTGCCAGGTCATGGACGATCTTCCGCCCCTCATCGCTTTTCAGGTCGAGGGCGATGCTGCGCTTGTTGTGGTTGAAGGCGAGGAACAGCGCCGACTGGCCCTTTTCCTGAGGCGACCAGCCACGCGTATCGTCGCCGCTGCCGACTGGCTCCACCTTCACCACTTCAGCCCCCAGATCGCCCAGATACTGGCCGCACAGCGGCCCGGCGATCACCTTGCTGAGGTCGAGTATCCTGATCCCTGCGAGCGGTTTCATCCCTGTCCTTTTCTTTATCGTTATCGCCGGTTCCGGCATGCGTGCGCGACACTCTGCCATGCCCGACCGGTGAGGAAAATGAGCCAATATGTACTGGCGTTCCCCCGCCGTGCCGACTAGGCTGCGTTCCTGGCTTGTCGCAGAAGATTACAACTTCAGCATCCGCCGCACATTAATAAGAAGGCCTAAGCCTCTTATAAGTAAAGATATTTCACGACCACGGAACAATCAGGAGGTCCGTTTAACAATGAGACGGTTTGCTCGCACGAAGCTTTGGGCGCTGGCCGGCACGGCCGCCATTGCGCTCTGCCTGGCGGCACCGTCGGCCCAGGCAGGTAAGGCCGACGACACCCTCAACATCGCCTGGGATGTCGAGGTGCCGAATGTGAACATGTATTTCGACACCTCGCGTAACGGCGTCATCATCGCCCATCACGTCTGGGACGGGCTGGTCTGGCGCGACGCGGCCTCTGGCGAGTTCAAGCCGCTGATCGCCTCCTCCTGGAACATCGTGGACGACAAGACCATCGAGGTCGAAATCCGCAAGGGCGTGAAGTTCCACAATGGCGCGACGCTGACCGCCGACGATGTGGTCTATACCTATAATTACCTGGCCAAGCCGGATAACGGCATCCTGAACCGCAACTACACCAGCTGGATCGAGAATGCTGAGAAGGTTGGCGACAACAAGGTCCGGATCACGGCCAAGAACACCAATCCGCTGATCCTGCTCTACATGGTCGAGATCGGCATCTATCCGCAGAAGTATTACGAGGAAGTCGGGCCGGAGGGCATGGGCCTGAAGCCGGTCGGCACCGGCCCGTACAAGATCACCTCGGTCGATCCGGGCAAGCGCCTGGAGTTCGAGGCCTTCGCGGATTATTACGACAGCCCGAAGGGCAAGGCGAAAATCAAGAAGATCGTGCAGCGCACGATCCCGGAGATGAACACCCAGGTGGTCGAGCTGGCCAGCGGGCGTCTCGACTGGATCTGGCGTGTGGCGCAGGATCAGGCCGACCGTCTGGAGAAGACCGGCCGCGTGCAGGTCATCAACGCCAACACGATGCGCGTCGGCTACCTGCACCTGAACGCCGTCGGCGGGCCGGAAGATTCGCCGCTGCGCAAGCTGAAGGTGCGCCAGGCGATCAACCACGCCATCAATCTGGAAGGCATCGTGAAGAACCTGGTGCGCGGTTCGTCCCAGGTCATCCACTCGGCCTGCTATCCGGAGCAGTTCGGCTGCACCGACGATGTGCAGAAGTACCCGTACGATCCCGCCAAGGCGAAACAGCTGCTGGCCGAGGCCGGCTATCCGAACGGCTTCACCACCGCCTTCTACGCCTATCGTGACCGGGCGCAGAACGAGGCGATGATGTCCGACCTCGCCGCCGTCGGCATCAAGGCGGAGCTGCGCTACGGCCAGTACGCCGCGACCCGCGATGCGCTGCGCAAGGGTGAAGTACCGATCGCCAGCCTGACCTGGGGCTCCAACTCGATCCCCGATGTGGACGCCATCCTTCCGGGGGTCTTCGGCGGCCTG